>JBLNCH010000055.1:0-3971 GCA_050260485.1 Bacillota bacterium
AGATCCCTGGCGGTTGCGGCATCTCCTACTCCGAATCCAATAACCAGAGGTAAATCGGTACATTGACGGATGGCACCGGTAAGCCGTGCCAGATCGGTCTTTATCTCCTGTCGTTCCCCGGTAACCCCGGCTACGGATATACAATACACAAAGCCACAAGCCTGGGCACAAATGGCGGCGATGCGTTCCGGACCGCTGGTGGGGGCTACCAGGGGCACCACATCCAGTCCCGCCTGTTTCGCGCATTGAAGCAAAGGTGTTCTTTCCTCCAGAGGAAGGTCCGGCACAATCAGGCCATCCACCCCGCTTCTTACGGCGGAGCAGCAGAATTCCGGCAAGCCCATCTGCAGGATGGGGTTGTAATAACTCATCAACACCAGGGGCACCGAGGTATGATGTCTAACCCGGCGTACCATATCCAGGATCCCGTTTACAGTAACTCCTCCCTCGAGAGCCTGGTAGGAGGCAGTTTGAATCACCGGGCCGTCGGCCACCGGGTCGGAGAAAGGAATGCCTATTTCAATAATATCCGCGCCGCAGCCGGCGAGCCTCATTACCATTTGCCCGGTAATGTCCAGAGAAGGATAACCTCCGGTAATATAGGCAATCAGGGCCTTTTCCCCCCGGCTGTTTAAAACCTGCAGCGTCTCTCCAATTCGGCTCATCCACTAATCCCCCTTCCTGAAATCGACTCCACATCCTTGTCGCCCCGCCCCGAGAGATTGACGACAATCACGGCCTCCCGAGGCAGTGCCGGGGCCAGACGGATGACCTCAGCCATGGCATGGGCACTTTCCAGAGCGGGTATTATCCCTTCTACCCGGCTGAGCTGGTAAAATGCCTCCAGGGCATCATCATCATGAGCAGTGGTATAGGTGACCCGCCCGCTCTTAAGGAGGTAGGAGTGCTCCGGTCCCACCCCGGGATAGTCAAGACCCGCCGCAATGGAATAGGCATTTTGAATCTGGCCATCCCCGTTTTGCAGAACCAGGCTGTACGAACCGTGCAGAGTGCCCGGTTTTCCGCAATTGAGGGTGGCGGCATGTTTATTCGACTGGAGGCCGCGTCCGGCAGCTTCCGCACCGATCAGCTTAACCTCACCATCATTCAGGAAGGGATAGAAAATCCCCATGGCATTGGAACCGCCGCCCACACAGGCCACGATATAATCCGGAAGTCGGCCTTCGGCTTCTATTATCTGCTGCCGGGTTTCCCGTCCGATTATGGACTGGAAATCTCGCACCATCATAGGATACGGGTGGGGACCGCCGACCGAGCCCAGAAGGTAGTAAGTGCTGTCCACATTGGTAACCCAATCCCGAATGGCCTCGTTCATAGCATCCTTTAAGGTTCGGCCGCCGGAATAAACTGGATTAACCTTGGCGCCCAGGAGTTCCATGCGTTTTACATTAAGACCCTGACGTAAAATGTCCTCTTCCCCCATATATATTTCACAGTCAAACCCCAACAAGGCCGCGGCGGTAGCCGTAGCCACCCCGTGCTGTCCGGCGCCGGTCTCGGCAATTATCCGCCTCTTGCCCATCCGTTTCGCCAGCAACCCCTGTCCCAGGGTGTTGTTGATTTTATGGGAACCGGTATGGTTCAGATCCTCCCGTTTCAAGTAAATACGGGCTCCACCCAGGCTTGCAGTCAAGCGGGAGGCGAAATACAGCGGCGAAGGTCGGCCCACATAATCGTTCAGATAGTAAATCAGTTCCTCCTGAAAGGATTCGTCAGATTTTAATCGAACATAAAATGCTTCCAGTTCCAGCAGCGACGGCATTAAGGTTTCCGGAACAAAACGTCCCCCGTAGTCGCCGAAATACCCCCGTTCATCCGGGAGAGCATGAAAAGAATTAATGCTCATTAATGTTCACTCCTCAAAATGATCTCCAACACAAACCATACATTGCATACGGCCCGCAGGGGGCCAACACCTGAGCGACATCGCACGCCCCTCCTTCCCGGCTGCCACACCGGTTATCAGGATCCCTTCAATAATTGAAATTGCTGGATAAGGTTCTGAGGAACAAACAGAGATGATAGAGGCTGGGTAATAGAATGGCCTGAATAACAAAAACCAATGCCGCGGATAAGCATTGGCTAATTCACCAACTCACCTCATCTCCGCTCGGCTAAACTAACTAAACTTTACTCAACTAATCACTATGTGGCTCTGCTAAAAACCTAACAGAAAGCCTGGGTGCTGTCAACCGTTATTTCCAGCTTCCATCCCATCCCCCCAAATTGCAACGCAATTTCTTCCCTTAGCTTTTGCCTCGTACAGGGCGTCATCGGCCTTTTTTAAAATATCCTCAATACTATTGCTATCGTCAGTTTCACCAAAGATTGCCGCCACTCCAATGCTTACCGTTAAACCAATCTCCTGCTCCCCGTAAATAACTTTTTTCCCGGCAACAGTCTTCCGAAACTGTTCCGCTGCCCTTTTCGCGTCCTTCAAAGATGCGTCCTTTAAAAGCACAGCAAATTCATCTCCTCCGATGCGCCCAACAATATCAGTTTTTCGAAAACTGGCCTTTATGATGTTTCCAATCTCACGAATCACTTCGTCCCCGGCCGCATGCCCAAAGGTATCGTTGATATTCTTGAAATAATCCAAATCCATCATCAACAATGACAGTTCTCCATTATGCTTTTTGACCCAGGCTAACTCCCTTTGAGCCAAACTCATAAACTCTGTTCGATTGCAGAGGCCGTAAACTTTACAGTACCTTCCAGCCGAGGTCTGTCAAGACTCAGCCGTAGTGACTCGCCGCCATGCCATTGATCGGGGAGATGTTTATGTCGGGAAAACAGCGCAACAAGAACGGAGTTGCATACCTTGGCCGCTACGGGGGAAACTGATTCCGAGGTGAATTACTTTGAGGTTATCTTTTCGTCGCAACTTGGGAAGCCGCGACCGGGGCATCAGGGCTCTGCTCGGCCTGACTGCTTTTCTCCTGGCTGTTTTTCGTTCGGGGGTAATCACCAGACCGGTAAGTATCGTGCTTCTGGTCATAGGTATTCCTTTAATAGTGGAAGCAATAGCCGGCTACTGAATTGTCATGGACCTGCTGGGTTGGTCAACCCGGGACGGCAGGTTAACCAGGGTGCGTTAGTACCCTGGATAAAACGAAGAACCCGTTGCCGGCTGAAGCCATCACTCCTAAACTAAATCCGGCCGACCTTCGCCGGGAACGGTTTCATCGAAGCATGAATCAATTTTAATGACAGATGAGGTATGCTATATGAACACCAAGAGCCGCGAGTTCTGGATAATTGTATTCCTGAGTCTTTTCATGATATTTGGGTTGATTGGATGGGGCCTGACCCCCATACTCCAGCAGCTACTCAGATGAGAGTGATCTGAGCGATTCTTTTCCCATGCAGGTATGGCCGGGAAATGGGTTAGAGCAGAGAGGCAATAATCATCTTTTGCACATTGTCGGTGCCGCCTACAATGCTGCAGACTTTGGCGTCCCGGAAGTAGATACTGAGAAGGCTGTCGTCGTTGTATCCTGCAGCACCCATGATATCTATGGCCCGGGCCGTAACCATCTGTCCTACCTGACCCGCATAGAGCCGGGCCATCGAAGATGCCCGGGTATAATCCCCGTCCTGATCCATCAGATAGCAAGCCCTCCACACCATGAACCTGGCAGCATCGATGGCAGTAGCCATCTCCACCAGGGGAAAGGATACTCCCTGATTAGAGAATATGGGGCGTCCAAACTGTTCCCTCACCCGGGCATAGGATAAAGTCTGCTCATAGGCGGCCCGGGCGATACCTAACTGGATGGCCCCGATTAAGGCCCGCCCACAGTCCAGGGTCTGGCTGAGCAAGAGGTATCCCGTATCCGGGTGGCCAAGGATCTCTTCTCTCTTTACCGGCGCGTCTTCGAATACCAGTTGGGCGGTATTACTGTAGTGAATACCTAGGGTTTTTCTGTTTATGGTTGCCTTGACCCGGT
>JBLNCH010000056.1:0-5719 GCA_050260485.1 Bacillota bacterium
GGCCGTCCCATTTCATTAGCAATAATCGCTGCCAGTGTGGTCTTACCTAACCCTGGGGGACCGCTTAACAGCACATGATCCAGCTGTTCGCCGCGATCCCGGGCCGCCTTGATAAAAACCGCCACGTTCTCTTTCACCCGTGGCTGGCCAATGTACTCCTGCAGGCGCATCGGCCTGATATGCGCTTCAAGATTATCCTCTTCCTGATAACGGGAGGCCACCAGTCTTTCCATTAAACCTTCCCCCAACCAAAAATCCTATTCTCCCAAATCATCCTTATCGGGAACGCTTGATAACCCTATCCGGTGATGGTCCACGCAATGATATAAAGGTGCACAACCGGTTTATCTATTGTATCTTCCCCCCAGGGCCTTAAGCACCTTGCGTAGGTTCTCCTCCAAAGTTCCCATTTCGTTGTTTTCCACCAGGCTCATGATCTGGGGATAAACCTCTTCCCTGGTGTAACCCAGGGCCAGTAGAGCATCCAACAAGGCCCCAACTTCTGATCCTATAGCAGCACTTGAATCGGGCAGTCCCGGAAGAATCCGGTCCTTGAGTTCAAAAATCAGCCGCTCCGCACTTTTCTTACCGACTCCCGGAACAGAAGTCAAAGTCTTAATATCCTGGCCGGCAACTGCTCGATAGAAATCGCCCGGCTCAAAACGGCCAAGAACTGCCATGGCCACCTTGGGTCCGATGCCGGAAATGGTGATCAGCCTCTTAAACAACCCTAACTCCTGCCGGGTTAAAAAGCCGTACAGCCTCAATTCATTATCGTTCACCTGCAGCCAGGTGTAAATCTTTATGACCTGCTCCCTGCCCGGCATGGCCTGCAGAGCACGGATATGTACCGCAACTTCAAAGCCTATCCCGTTAACATCCACCAGGATGCTATCCTCAGTTATATCAATCAGAGTACCCTGGAGAAATCCTATCATAAACCTGCCTCTCCCCGGTAGGAATGAATATGACAGATGGCACAGGCCAGAGCGTCGGCCGCATCATCCGGGCGGACTACTTCATCCATCTTCAAGATGGCCTTTACCATCTTCTGTACCTGGTCCTTTTCCGCCTTACCGTATCCTACCACTGCCTGTTTTACCTGCAGTGGGGTGTATTCAAAGACCTTGATTCCGCACTGGGCAACAGTAAGGATCAAGGCTCCCCGGGCCTGACTGACCGAGGAAAAGGTCTTGGCATTGCGATGGAAGAAGAGTTCTTCCACAGCAACCGCATCTGGTTGGTAACGCTCTATCAGTTCTTTAACCTGTTCGTGGATCTGAACCAGCCTTAATGCGATATCGGCCCCGGCCGGGGTTCGAATAACCCCGTGGTCGACAGCCGTTAACCCCCCACTCTTCTTGGCCACCAATCCAAACCCGATCAAAGCCGTGCCCGGATCTATCCCCAAAACTAACATCTTCCATTCTCTCCCCGGTTCCTATTAACCACTGGAATAATTTTTCCGCGAGTGATCATCAGCGAACCGTACCCACTGTACGGTCCCCGGAGGTTCCTTCACTCTTGGCATCAGGTAGCGTTCATCCATGACCTGGGTCAACCGCATACCGGGTGCTGATAGCCAAATGTTTTCTAAAGCCGGTTATAACCAGTAACGGCTCCCAAGTATATGATTCTCCGCACTGCAGCAACATCCTGCAAAACAAGACCATCCTGAGTCGGTACCTGAAAAGATCTCATAGGTATACTATATCAAACGCCTGTTCGTTAATCATCTTTATTTATTAAAATGGGGCGGTTGGGGTATGGTTCGCAGGCAGGCAATTCGGTGTCTTAATTATACTCATCCAGGTTTTCCAGTACAAAATTGGCCTCATCTTCTCCATCGTATTCAAGTATCCCGGCCTCCAAATCCCGGCGCAGGTTATCGGGAAGATGCTCACCTCGAATCCCGGTCACACGCAGCAGTTCCTCGTTTATCCCTTTTGGTCCCCGGAAAACGGCCACATGCCCCTTGAACAGGCCCAGGTGAACCCGGTCCCGGTCGTCTGGACACCAATCCTCAATCCTTTGATGGATCGCCACGCAGCCATTGTTTTCATCAACCCACACCAGATAGCCATCCTTATGGGCGAACTCTTCCTGGATTTCAGCCAGGCTTTTACCAACCAGATTCCCCTGTTCCTCATATTCGGAGATTACAATATGCCGGCATTTGGTGTAAGCCTTTTCCAGGATAATTGGGGTTTCCGACGTAACACGGGTTATCTTTTCACTGTTGACCTTTAAAATTGACGGGCGGCTAAAACCTCCAATCTGGTTCTGGTAATTGGAGGCCAGCAACCCCAGCAAAAAACTGGCTCCCAATACCAGCACCAGCACTATGCCTCTAGTCATCCTGTTCAATGAAAACCACCTCCGTCACCATTATTGCCAAATCTGATCCAGTCGAAACCTCATTAATCAGGAAGCAGCTTTGGTCCTGCTTCTGTCAGGTTACACTTTGCACTTTCATTTCATATTATTGGGCAGAGATGTCTAAACTATTGGTGATAGGAGGTGTTTGCATGATGAGACGACGGCTTCCTGCCAACCGTAGAGATGATCACCCGCTTGCTCCTTGGCTTAACGGTCTGGACAACCTGCATCATGAGATCGATCGCTGGTTTGACGAATTTGCACGTGGTATTCCGGGATTGGAATCCTTGCGGGTCGGCTCCCCGCGGGTAGAGGTTTACGAGACCGATGATAGTGTGTTGGTAAATGCGGAGCTGCCGGGAATTGAGAGCAAAGACGTCGATGTCAGAGTCTTTCCCCAGGAGGTAAGAATCAAAGCTGAGAGAAAGCAGGAGCGGGAGTGGGAGGCTGACAAACTGTACCGTTCCGAGAGGTACTACGGAAGCATCTCACGGGCGGTTTCTCTTCCCGCAGAGATTGACCCGGACAGAGCGGCGGCATCCTTTAAAAATGGCATATTAAAACTTACCCTGCCCAAGGTTACACCCACGGATACCGGCAGACGACTAACCATCGAAGATTAAACGTTCTAGAAGTCTAACGTGGCAGACTGTATCAAGATGCAAAAAGGCCCCCAAGTTGGGGCCTCTGTTATTATAACCGTTTAAATCTTTTCCATGATTTCATCAGGGATAGAGAAGTTCGCATATACGTCCTGTACGTCATCGTGGTCTTCCAGCACATCCACCAGTTTAATAATCTTTCGGGCCGTATCGAGATCCTGCACTTCAACAGTATTCTCAGGAATCATGGTAATGTCCGCAAAAACCCACTCGATACCGCACTCTTTTTCCAGGGCATTCTTTACCAACTCAAATGATTCCGGTTCGGTTATGATCTCCAGGCTGCTACCGTTATCCCTAATGTCTTCGGCACCTGCCTCGATAGCGATCAATTCCACTTCCTCTACATCTACCTTCATGTTCTCTTTATTTATCTCGAGAAGACCCCTGCGCTTGAACATCCAGCCAACGCAACCGGTCTCTCCCAGGTTGCCGCCGTGTTTGGAAAAAAGATGGCGGATATCAGCCGCAGTGCGGTTCCGATTGTCGGTGGTAATATCCAGCATTAGGGCTACTCCGCCGGGACCATATCCCTCATAACTGATTTCTTCCAGGGCCTCCCCCTCTATTTCACCGGTCCCCCGTTGAATGGCTCGATTAATATTGTCACTGGGCATATTCATGGCTTTGGCTTTTTGGATGAGCAGCTTTAAACGGGGATTACCATCCGGGTCCCCGCCTCCTTCCCGGGCAGCTACTATTATCTCTTTACCAATCTTGGTAAATGCCTTCCCGCGTTTTTCATCAGCTCTGGCTTTTTTATGCTTTATGTTAGCCCATTTGGAATGTCCTGCCATGTTTTCTCCCCTTTGTCCCGAATTGACAACATTTTAACACATGTAAAAAAACGGGTTCAAGCAGGCCGGATCCATACTTATACCTGGAAAACCGCTGCTGGGGGTGGCTGTAGTTTATGCCGGCTGATACGGGAAAGGTTTTCGATCCTCTCTTTGACCCTTTCACTTCCCTGCCCGGTCAGGATAAACCTGTCAAGCTCCTCGTAGGACAGCCCGATCTCACCTTCATCGGTCTGCCCCTCCCAAAGACCGGCCGAAGGCGGTTTGTCGATAATAACCTCCGGAACTTCCAGGTACCGGGCCAGCTGCCTCACCTGGGATTTGACCAGGCCCCCAATCGGCAGGAGATCAACCCCACCATCTCCATATTTGGTGAAATATCCGATCGTCAGCTCAGATCTGTTGCCGGTCCCCAGAACCAGGTAGTTTCGCTCCTGGGCATAATAGTACAGGGTAATCATCCGCAGGCGGGGCTTGATATTAGCCCGGGCCAGATTGGTTCTTGGACTATCCTGTTCCTGGAGAAGCCCCACCAAGCTCTTATATATCGGAAACAGGTCAACAACCTTCAGTTCAAATCCGTACTTCTGGGCTACCAGGCGACCGTGTTCAATGTCCTCGGGCAGGCTCTCACAGGGCATGATCACCCCCAATGTGTTGTTGGGAAAAGCCCGTACTGCCAGTCCGGCAACAACCGCTGAATCAATACCGCCGCTGATCCCCAGGACAACACCTTCACAGCCTGCATCAATCGTCTTTTCCCTGATCCATCCAGCTAGTTTGCCCGCCATAACTGCCGCTTCCATCCTGCTTTCCTCCTTTAACGATGTTCATCGGTCTCCCTGATACTATTAATGGGTGTCAGTTCTATATTACCCCAGGCAGCCATCTGGTCATCTTTTATCACCAGAATCCCTGTAACTCCAGGTACACCTTGAGCATAATCCACCGCTGCCATAAGCTTATCCTTTGATAATACCCGGTTACCGGCACCGGTAGCCACCGCATCCGCTAAAGAGGCACTGGTGGCCTTGACCATGGCGGCATCGGCCCGCCCCAGACTTAGTGACGGACCCACCGTACCGGAGGAGGTGCAGACACCCAATGGCGATTCCCCCGGTTTTATTCGCACCGCGATGCGATTGCTGAAGGGAGAATTACCGGCAATTACACCCACCAGCCTCTCCCTGGTTGTTCTTATATACAAGTCACCGCCATTCTCCACGATTAAGTCGGGACAATCATCCAACAGTCTACCAACTTCCTCCGCGAAAGCTCCAGCCACCGCTGCCATGGGGCCCACTCCTGCTAATCTTGCAGCCCGGGACATCCGCAGGGCGATTTCCGGCGCCCCGGGTTTAAGGATTACCGGTTCCAATGAGGTTAAAAACTCCGGGTGTGACGCAATGTAGGTTTCCAATTGGGCGCGGAGCCGGGTAACCCTCTGCTCAATCCGGTTTGCCAGATCCGGAGTATATGATTCCCTCGTAACTCCGATTAAGAGGTCCGTTTGCTTAAACTTCACCTGGAAGTAAACCAGATCCTCACTCCGGAAAAATCCCCTGTATGTGCGGTTAACGAAATCATTGCTCATCGAATTCATAACGGCGCAGCAATGTTAAAGAATACCGTCATGGCCCGGGTTGGACAGCAGTCCAGGCACATACCGCAAACAACACATTTCGCGTTATCGAAACTTATCTCCATACTTGAGCGATCAATGGCCAAGGCTCCTGTAGGGCAGAATGATGCACACGCCCCGCACTGGGTGCAGATCTCTTCCTGCCAGACCACGGTTTGACTGAGCGGTTCCACCCTTACCCCGATATCCTTCAAAAAACGTATTCCTGATTCATAGTGTTCCCGGTCTCCGGAAAGTTC
>JBLNCH010000057.1:0-7201 GCA_050260485.1 Bacillota bacterium
TTTCGCCACGGATGGCGAAATACCGACATCCGCGGCATGGACGCCGCGTATGTCGGTCCCGCCCAAAGAAAAACAAGTTGTGGGGATGTAGGCGAGGAACATTGGAGCGAGCCGCAATACGGCGAATATGCTTAGCATGCATAATAATACGCAACAAATTCTGTTTTCGCATGGTTTGACGGTTTTTGTTTCCTGTAACCCACTGTCCCCGGTTTCTGCCTGATTATCCTGCCGGATAGAGCTTGTTCAATTAATTTCAATTAATTACTGGCCACAACCGAATAAAATGTGACGAAAGATAAGTTATAATGTAGTTTGGGAGTCTGATAAAGTTCGTGCCATAGGAGGGTTAAAATGTTTAGGATTCGAAGCAAAAAGGTTTTGGGGCCGGAACTGAAACTGATGGTAGTTGAAGCTCCGGAGATCGCCGCCAAAGCCCAACCCGGTCAGTTCATAATTCTGCGGGAAAATGAATGCGGAGAGCGTATTCCTTTAACCATTGCTGATTTTGACCGGAAAGAAGGAACAATAACTATCATATTCCAGGAGGTTGGCCGGTCTACCCGCGATCTGGGGCTGTTGGAAGCCGGGGACTCTATACTTGATTTTGTCGGCCCTTTGGGCAAGAAATCTGAAATTGAGGAGTTTGGCAAGGTGATATGTGTAGGAGGCGGCGTCGGGGTTGCTCCGGTTTACCCAATCACCAGAGCCCTTTTTGAAGCGGGGAACCATGTGGTTTCGGTTATCGGAGCACGCAGCAAGAATCTCCTAATTCTGGAAGAAGAGATGCGTCAGGTCAGTCACCAACTGGTGGTAATGACTGATGACGGATCCTACGGGGAAAAGGGATTTGTTACCGATGCCCTGCGTAAACTTCTCAGCCAGGATACTTATGCCAGAGTAATTGCCATCGGCCCTCTGGTCATGATGAAAGCAGTTTCTCAGGTTACCAGGGAATTCGGGGTCAAAACTATTGTAAGTCTGAACCCCATCATGGTTGACGGAACCGGCATGTGCGGAGCCTGCAGAGTGGCAGTAGGCGGGGAGACCAAGTTTGCCTGTGTGGATGGTCCCGAGTTCGATGGCCACGAGGTTGATTGGGCCCTGGCGCAACAAAGAGCCAAGATGTTCCTGACTCAGGAAAAAATTGCTGATCACGCTCATGGAGGTGGCTGCAGATGTCAGAAGTAGATGCCAAAACCAAGCTCAACAAACAACCCCATAAGCAACCCATGCCAACCCAGGACCCTAAGGTTCGCGTTAAAAACTTCTCGGAAGTTGCTCTGGGTTACACCGAGGAAGATGCTGTCACCGAAGCCCTGAGATGCATGACCTGCAAAAAATCCCCCTGTCGTCAGGGATGTCCGGTTGAGGTTGATATTCCGGCATTTATTTCTCGTATAAAAGAACGTGATTTCACCGGAGCCATCACCAAAATCAAGGAAAAGAACAACCTGCCCGCTATCTGTGGCCGGGTCTGCCCGCAGGAGGCCCAGTGTGAAAAGTACTGCCTGGTGGGCAAGAAGAATGAACCGGTTGCTATTGGACGTCTGGAACGGTTCGTGGCCGACTACGAGATGGCCCATGGCGGAGGCAAGGCACAAACACCTGCCGCCCCCACCGGTATGAAGGTGGCCATAGTTGGTTCCGGCCCGGCAGGGTTGACCGCAGCCGCTGATCTGTGCATGATGGGGCATGAGGTTACCGTGTTTGAAGCACTTCACACCCCGGGCGGGGTTCTGGTTTACGGGATCCCGGAATTTAGGCTGCCCAAAGAGATTGTTAAACGTGAGATAGCCGGCATTGAAAAAATGGGCGTCAAGATCCGCAATAACATGGTAATAGGTAAGGTTGCCACCGTGGATGAGCTATTAAAGTCAGGCTTTGACGCCGTTTTCATCGGCACGGGAGCCGGCCTGCCGTACTTCATGAATATCCCTGGTGAGAACTCCAACGGGGTCTATTCAGCCAACGAGTTCCTGACCCGTTCCAACCTGATGAAGGCTTATCGTTTCCCGGAGTATATTACCCCGATAACCACCGGGAAGAAAGTAGCTGTTATCGGCGCGGGCAACGTGGCCATGGATGCCGCCCGGACCGCCTTGAGGCTCGGTGCCGAGGAGTCATATATCGTTTACCGGCGTTCTGAAAAGGAGATGCCGGCCAGAAAAGAGGAAATCGAACACGCCCATGAGGAAGGAGTTAAATTCCACCTGCTGACCAGTCCAGTGGAGATACTGGCTAATGAGGAGGGATCGGTGCGGGGTATGACCTGCCTGCGTTACGAATTGGGCGAGCCGGATGAGAGTGGCCGTCGCAGCCCGATCCCGATCAAGGGTTCCGAGTTCTTTATGGAAGTGGATACGGTGGTAATGGCAATCGGACAGGGTCCCAATCCCCTAGTGCCCGAAACGACACCTGATATGGAGATCAACCGCCGGGGTAATATTGTGGCCGACGAGGCCACCGGAAGGACTTCCAAACCCGGGGTCTTTGCCGGGGGAGACATTGTCACCGGTGCCGCTACGGTTATCCTGGCCATGGGAGCCGGTAAAAAAGCAGCCCGGGCCATCAACGAATACCTGGCAACACTGTAAAATGTCAGCGCAGCCCCGTGAAATTTTGATTACGGGCTCATAATGCGCTACAATAGTATAACCAGAAAAGGAATTGATTGGGGAATGCAATGAGTTCTGAAAATCATGTAGACATTAACCAGCAGGCAGCAGCGGGGGAGGAATCAAAGACGGTCCAGTCGGTAGAAAGAGTCCTGAATATCATTGAGGCCTTGGCAGAACATGGAGCCCCCATGAACCTGGGAGACTTGGCTGATAAGGTAGGTTTAAAGCCGAGTACAACCCACCGCCTGTTAAACACCCTTTTGGTGCGGGGCTTTGTCGAACAGGATGATGACAGCCGCTACAAGCTGTCACTCAAGCTGTTTTATATCGGGAATGCTGCGGCGTACTCTACCGATGTCAAGGCGATCGCTGCCCCCTACATGCGGGAACTGCTGGACCTGTGTAATGAGACCGTTAACCTGGCAGTCCTTGATAATTACCAGGTGGTTTACATTGATCAGATGGAATCGAATAATATAGTTATCGTCAAGATGTTTGCCCGGGTAGGTAATCGCGGCCCGGCCCATTGTACCGGGTCGGGGAAGGTGCTCCTGGCAGCCTTAAGCCAGGAGGAGTTGTCCCGCTACCTGGCTACCACCGAGTTAGAGAGGTTTACCAAGGATACCATCACCGATCCCAAGCTGCTGGCCAAGGAACTGGCCAGGGTTGCGCGGGAGGGTTATGCCCTGGATCTGGGTGAGCGTGACGAGGAGGTCAGGTGTGTGGCGGCACCGATCAAGACTCACGAGGGCAAGGTGGTCGCAGCCATCAGCGTATCGGGTCCGAGTATGCGGATGACACCCTCATATATCAGCAACGAGCTGATACCGATCGTGAAGGATGTGGCACTGCGGCTGTCCAGAAGACTGGGGTATCAGGGAGAGTAAAAGGCTTCCCAACTGAATATTGTATATGGACAAAGGCGTCCTTTCGCACGATAACCGCGTGCGGAAAGACGCCTTTTTTGATGAAAAACAGAAGGAGGGGGAGGAATTAATGAGAGGTTTTCAACGGGCTTCAACCGGGATTGCCGGGCTGGATGCCATACTTGATGAGCTGCGGATGGGTGATAATGTGGTGTGGCAGGTCAGCAGCATTGAGGATTATGCCTCTTTCGTCAAGTCCTTTGTCCGCCAGGCGGTTGCCGAGGGCAGAAGGGTTGTCTACATGCGGTTTGGCCAGCATCCTGAAGTGATTGACCGCACCGGGGTGCAGGTCTGCCGGCTTGATCCCGGGCAGGGATTTGAGGCTTTTCTGAGTGAGGTACAGGCAATTGTTTCCCAGGAAGGCCCGGGAACATTCTATGTGTTTGATTCGCTGTCGGACCTCCTTTCCGTTTGGGCTACCGATCTGATGATCGGCAATTTCTTCCGGGTTATCTGCCCATTCCTTTATGAACTCGATACCATTGCGTATTTTGCCGTGTTGAGAGGACGCAATTCATACCAGACCATCGCCCGGATCCGGGAAACAACCCAGCTGCTCCTTGACCTCTACCGGAGCAACAACCGGTATTATCTTCATCCCTTGAAGGTATTCAACCGCTATTCCCCCACGATGTTTCTTCCTCATGTGTTGGTCAACGACGAGTTTCTACCTATAACCAGCAGTGTTGAAACCGCCCGGCTCTTCTCCGGCGTTCAACGACTTGGTCCAGGGGATACCGAGCGCAAGCTGGATTATTGGGACCGGGTGTTCATAAAGGCCCAGGAACTCCAGGATAGGTTGGAGGCGGGAGAGCAGGTCCTGGAATTCGAATTGAATGAGATGATCGACCAGCTCTGCCGGATGGTTATCGGCCGGGAGGAACGAATGCTCACCCTGGCCAAGCGATACCTGTCATTGCGGGACTTATTGGACATCCGCCATCGCATGATCGGCACCGGTTTCATCGGCGGCAAGACCCTGGGGATGCTCCTGGCCCGTGCCATACTGCGTGCCGACACCGCAACCGATTGGCGGCCTTGGCTTGAACCGCACGATTCCTTCTATGTGGGATCAGATGTCTTCTATACCTATCTGGTGGAGAACAAGTGCTGGAACCTGCGTTTGGAGCAGAAGCAAGAGGAGGGCTATTACGCTGTGGCTCCGGAATTGCGGCAGAGGATAATGGATGGAGCCCTCCCTGAGCCGGTGCGGGAACAGTTTGTCCACATGGTCGAGTACTTCGGCCAGGCTCCAATAATCGTGCGTTCCAGCAGTCTGTTGGAGGATAGCTTTGGCAATGCCTTTGCCGGGAAGTATGAGAGTGTTTTCTGTGTTAACCAGGGCAGTCCTCAGGAGAGGTACCGCCTCCTCGAGGAGGCTATCAAAACGGTCTACGCCAGCACCATGAATGATGATGCCCTGGCCTACCGCTGGCAGCGGGGATTGGCCCAGAGCGATGAACAGATGTCCCTGCTGATACAGCGGGTTTCAGGTTCCCACCGGGGACACTACTTCTTTCCCGACCTGGCAGGGGTGGCTCTCTCCCAGAACCCCTACCCCTGGAGGGAGTGTATGGACCCGGGTGCCGGCATGGTCCGCCTGGTGGCCGGATTGGGAACCAGGGCGGTTGACCGGGTTGAAGATGACTATCCCCGGGTTATCGCCCTCGATTACCCGCTGTTGAGGCCGGACTCCGATCCTGAGGATGTCCGCAGGTTCTCACAGCGCAAGGTTGACCTGCTGGATACGGTCCTGAACGACTGGGACTCGATCCCGCTGTCAAAACTCTCAGGAATAAAGAAATACCTTATTCACTGGGATCTCCTAGCGGTGAAGGACCAGGAAACCACCAGGAGAATGAAGGAACTGGGCTACCAGCAAATCGAGGCCTGGACGCTTACCTTTGAAAGACTCCTGCAGGAAACACCATTTCCCCATCTGATGCGCCATCTGCTGCGGACCCTGGAATCCGCCTACGAGTACCCGGTCGATATAGAATTTACCGCCAACTTCTGCAGCGGCGGCTGTCTGGAGATCAATCTCCTGCAGTGCAGGCCCTTCCAACTGGGTTCCAGGCACGGAGCCTCACCAGGGGCCCCGTCCCTTATCCCCCAGGAATTTGTCCTGTTTACCACCAGAGGAGGGTTTATGGGCAGTGATTTCAGCATCAGCCCGGAAACCGTCATTTACATTGAACCCGAAGGGTATATCAAGCTCCCGGTCACCGATAAGTACCAGGTAGCCCGCATCATTGGGAGATTAAACCAGAAGTTGGGCCATGGATCAGGCGGGATCGTCCTGGCGGGACCCGGCCGCTGGGGAACCAGCACCCCGTCACTGGGGGTACCTGTTACCTTTGCCGAGATATGTAATGCTTCAGTCCTTATCGAGGTAGCCTCCCCCAAAGAAGGATATATGCCCGAACTGTCGTTTGGAACCCATTTCTTTCAGGACCTGGTGGAGAGCGGGTTGATCTATGTGGCCCTTTTCCCGGGAAAGGAGGGAGTGCTTTTTAATCCGGGACTGCTTGGCACTTATCCCAATCAACTGCCACGCCTTCTCCCCGGCCATGCCAGGTGGGAAAAAGTAATCAAGGTAGTTAGCCTGGAAAAACAAGGTCTGTGCTTCAATGTCGACTGGAACTCACGAAAACTGGTCGGGTACATCAAAAATGCATCATGGGGTCAGACCCCTTGATGCATCCGGTAAAAAAATTTCACATAGTGAAAACAGATTCCGCTTGACACAATAATCACATGCCATATAGAATATAATCAGGCAAAAAATGAAACACAATTTCACGATGCGGAACATATGCTTTAGTATAGAGTAAGATTGATTTTGGGCCCAAGTAAAGAGGGCCGAAGCGGCCAAGAACTGATCGAAGCTTTCGCCGCCAGGAAAGAGGAAACCAAAGGTGGGGTCCTTGATCTGAGATATGAGTGCCGGAAAACCAAAGATTTCGCTGCTGGCAAGGGTGTCTTTTACGGAAAGTAGGGGGCACCTTTTGGTTTACATAGGGGGGTGGAGAACCGTGAGGGTATTGTTAGCTGTGTCTGACCCTGGCACCAGGATGACCGTAAGAGAGTTGCTGATCCACAGAGGGTATGTAATCACCGGTGAAGCCGACAATGCCTCGGAAGCCTTGCGTAAATGCCGGAGTCAACCGGTGGAAATGGTAGTAATGGATACCGAGCTGGAGGGAGGGCGAATCAGCCAGGTGGCCATGATACTGGAGGAGGATGCCGTGGCATCGGTTCTGATACTGGCATCAAACGTGGATTCCGGGATCAAGGATTTCAACTACATCCTTAAGCCGGTAACTGCTTCGAATCTTATTCCCGCCATCGAATCGACCCTCGCCAACTACAGGAAGAGAATGAGGCTCATGAAGGAGGTGGATAGACTGCAAAAACAGCTCGCAACGCGCAAAGCCGTTGATATGGCTAAAGGGATACTTATGTTGAGTCAGGGGATGAGTGAGGAGCAGGCCCACCGCTTCCTGCAGAAGGCCAGTATGGATAAAGGTTTGCCCCTCAAGAAGGTTGCTGACACGGTTATCGCCTTTAATAAAAAGTCGATGAAGGGAGAGAGTGAGTAATGAACAATGAGCTAAACCGGGAGGTTTTGGACAAAGCCAGAGAACACGGGGT
>JBLNCH010000058.1:0-3805 GCA_050260485.1 Bacillota bacterium
TCGTCAGGTCAGACCATGAGCCGTTTGGGCTGGCGGGCCTGTGGGAGCAGTGGCAGGATCCGGCTGGTGACCAAATATTTACCTACACCATACTGACAACGGCTTCCATCACATCGGTACAGCATATCCACAACAGGATGCCCCTGATCCTTAATCCTGAACAGGAAGACTACTGGCTGTACGGACTTCGGGGAACCGACTCCAGCGAGATAGGCTTATTTATGAAGAACCTCTGGTCACCTCCCGATCTAATTTACTATCCGGTTTCAAATCGGGTCAACAATCCCCATAATGATGACCCGCTCTGCATCAGGCCTGTTGAGTAACCCCCCATCGGGAAAATCCGCATTGAACTTGAGAAAACCGGCACTGAGGATAATTGGGGGAGCCATGAGACCATTAGGACACTTGTGGAAGCACTTTAAGATGCTTAACAGGAACTTGTCAGGGTAGACTTTAATGAGTTATCTCGAATTGTTTCAAAATTCAACATATTTTCCTGTCCAAGTTGGGCCGTTACGAGTTATACTTTAATTTAGGGTGTTACTTTTACAATTGGATACACAAAATGCAGTGAATAAAGACGGTTGGAGGAAAAGTATGTATCAGAAATGGCAGGAGATGTACAAGTCCAAGTTGACGACTGCGGACGAAGCGGCGGCGATGATCCGGGATGGGGAAGTGATAAGTTCAGCCTTTGGCAACGGTCAGCCGATAGGACTGTATGAGGCTCTGCGCAAACGGGTCATGGAAGGCAAGTTGTATAAACCTACAATTTTGGCCGCCAGCATGGTGGAAGACATGCCGTTGATGGACCCGGAGATTCAGGACCAGATTGAATTCGACTCGTTTTTTGTCAAGAGTGAAAGGTCAAGGATTAAAGAAGGTTTTTACACCTATACCCCGAACAAATTCAGCGACCTGGAAAAGATATCTTCCCGGGGGCTGCGCCCGGTACAGGTTTCCGTTCTAAGGGTCTCTCCTATGGACAGCCACGGATTCTTCAGTACAGGTATCAATGTGGACTTTGGATGGGATATGGCAAAATCAAATCCCAACCGCCGATTGTTAATAGTTGAAGTCAATAAATTCATGCCCCGGACTTACGGCAGCAACCACGTGCACATCACGGAGGTTGACGTAGTAATTGAATATGACCTGCCTCTGATCGAGGATCCCGAACCCCCTACCAAGAAGGAATGGGAGATGATGGGGCAGTATATTGCGGAAATGGTTCCTGATGGAGCAACCCTGCAGCTGGGGGTTGGCGGTATACCGGCCGCAGTGGGACACTGCCTGAAGAATAAGCGCGACCTGGGGGTACATACCGAGGTTATACCTGATGTATACCTGGATCTGTACGAAGCCGGGGTCATAACGAGCCGCAAGAAAACATTTATGCCACATAAGTGGGTAGCGGCTTTTGCCAATGGCACCAGGAGACTCTATGATTTTGTGGACGAAAACCCCATGGTGGAAATGTACGGCTGTGGTTTCGTTAATGACCCTTACATCATCGCCCAGAATGACAATATGATTTCCGTTAATGCCACACTGCAGATTGACCTCACCGGCCAATGTGCTTCTGAGGCCATCGGACCGGTTCAGTTTGCGTCCACCGGAGGGCAGCTTGATTTTGTCCAGGGGGCTTGGCTTTCCAAGGGGGGCAAGTCCTTTATATGCCTGGAATCGACCTTCATAGACAAGAATGGGGAAAGAAAATCCAAGATCGTGCCGCAGCTGTACCCGGGTAGTTTCATAACCACCCCCCGGACCGAGGTGCACTGGGTGGTCACCGAATACGGTGCCGTACTGCTGAAAGGCCAGAGCATCAAGACCCGGGTGAAGAACCTCATCTCTATCGCTCACCCGGACTTCCGTGATGAGTTGATGTTCGGCGCTAAGAAGCTGGGCTACCTGAAATAAGACTCAACCAGGGGAAGCAAGGGGACTGTCGCCTTGCTTCCCTGCTATCATAAACAAAATAGCCGGCTCAGGACAACAGGAGTGATATGCTCCCCTTTGAGTAGACACCTGAAATAAAAAAATTCAGGACTACACAAAGGGGTGTTTTTATGGGAAGAAGTCGGATTGATTGGAACATGAAAGTTGAAGCTGTTGAGAAATACAAGCGAGGAGAAGGAACCCAGGCCAGTATAGCGCGGGAATGTGGAGTAAAAAAGAGTAGTATAAGGCGATGGATATCGAATTATGAGTCTATGGGACCTTCTGGGCTTGCACCCCAAGCCTCGAATAGCAGATACAGCGTGGAGCTAAAAACCGCAGCAGTTGAAGAATATCTCCGCGGCGAAGGAAGCCAAATGGAGATATGTAAGAGATATCAAATCCGCAGTGAAAAGCAACTCCGGAACTGGATAACTATGTATAATGGTCATAAAGAACTTCGGAGCGCCGGAGGCCGAGGGAGTAGGATCTATATGACCAAAGGACGAGTAACCACTTTAAACGAGCGAATTGAAATCGTTAGCTATTGCATATCCAAGGGTAAAGATTATGGCGCAGCAATTGAGAAATACGGGGTGTCTTACCAGCAGATATATAGCTGGGTACGCAAGTACGAAGCAAAGGGTGTAGACGGCCTTATCGACAAGCGCGGGAAACGCAAGCAGTTGGACGAAATGACTGAAGTCGAGCGCCTGCGAGCAGAGAATAGGATACTCAAAGCCGAGAACAAACAAAAAGAAATGGAGATAGTCGTGTTAAAAAAAGTCCAAGAGCTCGAAAGGGGGCGGGACTAAGCGGTATCCGACAGGAAAGGCTTTACATGGTTGTAAAGGAACTGCACGAAAAAGAATCATATCCGGTAGGAAATATTTGCAGGATATTAAACCTGAACAGGTCATCCTATTACAAATGGCTTCACCGCAGTAAGAGTGCCCGTGAGTATGAGAACGAAGCTCTGCTGCACAAGCTTGGTTATCTTTATGCGGAATTCAACGGGATATATGGATACAGGCGACTGACAGATGAGCTGAACGCACGATTTGAGACCAGCTACAACTACAAGCGTATATACCGTCTTACCCAACTGGTGGGCTTAAAAGCCGTCATCCGCAGGAAACGTCCGCACTACCAGCGTTCTACCCCAGAAGTTATGGCAGAGAACATTCTGAACCGCGATTTCGCGGCTAAGAAGCTTAACGAGAAGTGGCTGACCGATATAACAGAATTTAAGTATGGAGATAATCAAAAGCTGTATTTAAGCGCAATTCTCGACCTTAAAGATAAAGGTATAGTCTCATTCGCTATGGGCCGTCACAACAATAACCAGCTCGTATTTGACACCTTTGATTTGGCCGTTTCCAAATATCCAAATGCCCACCCCGTGTTTCACAGTGACCGTGGTTTCCAATATACCAGTAAGCAATTTAAATCTAGATTGGACAAGGCTGGAATGACACAAAGCATGTCACGCGTCGGTCGCTGCATCGACAATGGACCCATGGAAGGCTTCTGGGGGATTCTCAAATGCGAAATGTACTACCTTGGCAAGTTTAAGGATTACGACAGCCTAGCAGCGGCCATTGAAAGCTACATATACTTCTACAACTACAAACGTCGACAAAAGAATCTAAACAAAATGTCTCCGATGACTTACCGACAGTCGCTCGAAACCGCTGCATAAAAAGCTGGACCCCGTCATGGACGGAGCCCAGCGAAATGGTTTTTATTTTTTTATCTGTCTACTTGACAGGGAGCAGTTCAGAGGTTGGTTGAGCCGACTTTTTGTTCTGGCTTTAGCGAGAACGCAAAAAGACAAGTATAGCTGAGGTCTACACCGGGT
>JBLNCH010000059.1:0-6264 GCA_050260485.1 Bacillota bacterium
CAGGCGGCGCAAGAATATAAGGATATCACCGGCATGTGGGATGGAGACACCATCGACACCTATCGGCTGGAAGACGCCGAAGTAGTAGCTTTTGCCGTCAACAGTATGGCTGCGGAATTAAGACTTTCCATCGATATGCTTCGCGAGCAGGGCATCAAAGCCGGCCTCTTGCGACCGCGCCTGTATCTGCCCTTCCCTGCTGAGGATATCATAAAGGCACTGCCGAAAAACGCGCAGGTGATGGTACTGGATCGCAACTATAACTTCGGCCACCCCGGCGGCATTTTGGCTTCAGAGTTGAAAAGCGTGCTCTTTGGTCGACGCAACGATATCACGGTTAAAAACCGAGTAATGGGCATTGGTGGCGTCGATCTGACCCGCCGCTTCATGGCCGCCGAGATTCGCGCCATGATGGACGAATAAAAAGCATGACCAGGAAAGGAATGGATGGGATATGACGACCAGTATTAAACAATTGCCGGACACTGAGCAGGTTTTAAGCGGCAACGGGGCCTGCGGCGGCTGCCCTGCCACCATGGCCCTGCGCATCGTGGGTAAGGCTTTGGGGCCAAACGCCATCATGCTGCTGACCCCCTCCTGCTCGGTAGCCAGCATGGGCATGACCCCCAAGCTGGGCTACAACTGGCCCTGCATCAATATCTGCTTTGCGACCGCCGGCTCTTCGGCCTCCGGTATTACCCATGCGGTTGAAATAATGAAGAAAAAGGGCCGCCTGCAAGGCGAGCTGCCCACCGTATTCAATTGGGTGGGTGATGGCGGGACCTATGACATTGGTTTCCAGGCCTTATCAGCAGCAGCCGAGCGCAACGACAACTTCATTCACTTTTGCTATAACAACGAAGCCTACAGCAATACCGGTGTACAACGCAGCGGTGCTACCCCGCGCGGCGCCTTCACCACTACCACCCCCAGCGGTAAAGGCCAGACCAAAAAAAACATGGCCCTCTTGATGTTGGATCACAATATTCCCTACGTGGCTACCGCCACCGTAGCTTACCCCGGCGACCTGTACGACAAGGTGGTGAAAGCCAAAAACATCCCCGGCATGAAATACATCGAAATTCTGGCTCCCTGCTATTTAGGCTGGCAGTTCGATATGTCTGAGACCGTGCAGATGAGTCGTATGGCGGTGCGCAGTGGTGCCTGGCTGTTATGGGAAGCGGAAAATGGCAAGATAAGCTTTAATAACCCCAGCTCGCTTATCATCAGCGGCAAAAAAAATCCTGCCCCGGTGGATGAATACGTAATGAGACAGGGACGCTTTAACCGTCTTCTTAACGGCCCTGACGCTGCGCAGCGCATCGCCGAAATCCAGGGAGACATCGATCGCGAGATCGCTTTTATGCGGGAACGGGCGAAGATTACTATTTAGGACTCACTATGATTATAGGCTCCATTTATCTGTTGAGCTGCATGTCGGCCATTGTTGCAGTTTTTTACTCGTCCTGCGTACTGATGACCGCGGGTGGAAATGAGTGCGCCTTATCTGGGGATAATTGTAAATATCATGCGTACTCACCGAGATTAGGTGGAATAATTCCTCGCAAGCTGATTGCCGACCATTTGTAAAAAGAGGCGGTCATGGAGATTATCGCCTAGTTCTGGCTCCGTCATCAGTTCAGGAGTTCACCGACTGGGCGTACTAATTGGCAGACACCTGGAACGGTATTTCCCGAAAAGGAGGTCATTATGGGAGAATTTAAACCCATTAAAACCAAAAAAATCTATGAGGAGATCGTTGATCAGCTGCGAGAATTGATAAGTACCGGCTCCTTTAACCCCGGTGACAAGCTTCCATCAGAGCGGGACATGGCCCATATGCTTGGGGTTAGCCGGGCCTCGGTCCGGGAAGCCGTAGTAGCCTTGCAAGCCATGGGTATACTCGATGTAAAGCCAGGGGAAGGCACCTTTGTGAGTGCCACCATAAACAGCGAGATGATTGAACCCCTGGCCTTAGTTCTCTCAGTTGAACGGAATCCCCTCGCACAGTTGATGGAAGTAAGGAGGATTTTGGAAGCAGAGGCTGCAGCTCTGGCAGCACAGAGAGCGACCGAACAGGACCGGCTTAAGATGATTGAGGTTTTAGACGATATGAAAGCCACTGCCGAACGGCATGAGCAGGGAGTGGAGTTTGATTTGCTCTTTCATTTCGCGATTGCCGAAGCCACCAAAAACCCACTTTTGCGCAGAATCATTAAAACCCTGGATAATATGATGCACCAAACCTTTCTAGTCAACCGCACCGAGATGTATTCGAATCCCAAAACTGCGGAGCGGATTCTGAATGAGCACCAGTTCATTTTGGACGCAATCCTCGCCGGTGACCCTGTAACTGCCCGGGAAGGGATGCTGCGACATCTGACCCATGTTGAGTTGGGACTGGCCAATAGTTAGTATTCCAACAATCAAAACCAAGGGTCCAAATAAGTATCATAAGCAGGACTCAATAAAATACCAAATGCAAGGCTATCCTTACCGGAGTATAAGCCCCTCATAAACAGGGCTAGGAAACGTTCTTGCTCAGCATCCCCGTAATGAGTGAGTATAATCGATAGAAAAAGACGGGGTGCCCCGTCTTTTAATGTGTTTGTATCCGTTCGGTTATTGAGTACAGGTTAAACTTCTAAATTTCTATCCCCTGCCTCGATACTATCTGTAAAAGAATTTCAAATCGGCGTATCCCTAAATCAGCATCAGTTTCTTGGCTTCAAAGCGCAGTTGATCCCGGAAGTCAGGGTGAGCCAGATTGATTAAGGCTTCAGCCCGCTGTCTTACGTTCTGCCCCTTCAGTTGAGCCGCACCATACTCGGTTACAATCCAGTTAACCTCTGTCCGGGGTGTGGTTACAAATGTTCCTGGAGCTAGAGTGGACACGATTTTTGATTTCCTATTTCCGGACTTGTCGGTGAAGGTGGAATGCAGTGCAATAAATGACTGTCCCCCTTTAGACAACCAGGCACCCTGTACAAAATCGAGTTGTCCTCCGGTACCTGTGTACTGCTGGGGACCAATAGATTCGGAGGCACATTGTCCGGTCAAATCCACCTCTAACGTTGCATTTACTGAAATCATGTTGTCGTTTTTACCAATGATTGAAGGCCGATTGACAAACCCTACGGTGTAAAAATCGATCATCGGGTTTTCATTGATAAAGTCATAGAGTCTCTGCGAACCCAGGGCAAAGGATGCCACCCACTTGTAGGGAATGAAATTCTTTTTGCGACAGGTTAGGGCTCCACACTCCCATAGGTCCAACATGCTGTCGGTAATCATCTCCGTATGGACACCCAAATCCTTCTTGTCCCTAAGAAAACAGCCAACCGCATTTGGAATTCCGCCGATCCCTAACTGGATGCAGGCTCCATCAGGTATGTGTTCTACTATATACTCTGCTATCTTTTTATCTTCTGGAGTTATCGGAATCGGGGGCAGGGTTTTAAGCGGAACGTTGTTCTCAATTATTACGTCCACTTCACTTACATGAAAAAGGTTAACCCCGAAGGTTCTGGGCATGTGTTCATTAACCTCCACCATCAGGAGGCGTTTTTCGGGGTGCATCCTGGCCAAGCCGTACCCGTAGTCCACATTTATCCCACAACTGAAAAACCCGTTGCGGTCCATAGGTGATACCGTCATGGCCATAACTCCGCCCGGGCGCAGGTTCCTGCGGGCAATCAAATCCGCATCACCCAGCTTTACTGGGGTATATGTATACAATCCTTTCTGCACGAAGAAGCGCTCAACCGGACCCAGGTAAGGACAATCAAACTCCACCTTATTTGCGATTTCCGGACTGTTTAGCAAGGTAGGACTCAATCCTAAACCCGCGAATATTTTGATGTTATTTAATTCTCCGGCTAGAATCCTTTTCCCCAGTGCGTTAGCAAATGCCACCGGCTGACCATTAGCCAGCGAAAACCCCACTCCTTCCCCATCACGAATCTCGGCCACGGCTTGATCAGGTGTTTTGAGCTTGCTCTTATACATCTCTTTCCATCTGTTCTCCATTGCACTCCCTCCAATCCGTTCGCGCATTCGATTCTTTGTCTTAAGTTTAGACACTTCTCGACAGCCTGGCAAGTTGCGCTCTTAAGTTCGGAATTACCAGTATGTTGTCACTTTTATATCATTTCCACAATTCACGAGTCACAGTACAATCGCTATAGGACAACCGGAAATTATACCTGGCCTGTTGACGTGCTCCCGGCAGGAATTGTTGCAGGTGAGCAACATCTATCTGACAGTAAGAAAACAGTTCAAGTTAGCCCTTCCAATAGGAGCGGAAAAAGGTCCGGTGGAATACCGGACCTTTTTCTTTTTCGGGCACCTGTATGTGATTTTATATAGTGAAGGGGAGATTTCATCATAAGTCGAGTTGTCAAGATTTTGACACGGCTCATCTTCAGAATTACCCGGTTATTGGCAGCTAGAAGTAACGCTTCAACAATCCGGCAAAGGCTGCACCATGTCGGGCCTCATCTTTACACATTTCATGAACGGTATCGTGTATGGCATCATAATTAAGTTGCTTGGCTTTTGTCGCCAGATCCTTCTTACCCTGACATGCTCCGAATTCTGCTTCGACTCTTGCCTGTAAATTCTGTTTGGTATCTGCCTTGACCACTTCACCGAGCAGTTCTGCAAATTTGGCTGCGTGCTCAGCCTCTTCCCACGCGATCCGCTTGTATGCCTCTGCAATCTCAGGGAAGCCTTCCCGGTCCGCCTGTCTGCTCATAGCCAGATACATACCGACCTCGGTACATTCCCCCATGAAGTTGGCTCTCAAGAGCTCCACCACTTCGGCATCTACCCCGGCACCGACCCCGATCCGGTGTTCATCAGCCCAAAGCAATTTATCCGAGACCAGTTCCGAAAACTTTTCCTTGCTGGCGCCACACTGGGGACATTTCTCCGGCGGGGTAGGACCTTCATGTACGTAACCGCAAACACCACATACCCATTTTTTCATAGAATAACCTCCTTAAAATCATTTCGATTTTTCTATTGTGAAGTCCCTCTGTTCGGGAACTCGGGTCACCATCCCGAAAAATAAATATGATTCTCATCGATGGTGAAGCCATGAATACCATCAAATATTCAGGTATTCGTGTTGGGCGAATGTCAAAGATCTTGCAGCTAAAGTGTACATATAAAGAGGTTCGCCTCACAGCGGATTTCTAATTCATCGCCGGTAATCATATTATCAGCACCTTTTTCAGGATGGCTTCACCTCGTACTTCTTAAAAGCTGCTCCCACCTCTTTGCTGTTATTTTGTACTCCCTTCATGGATGTATTTATTACAATATTGTAATCGTTATATTTTTATGATAAGCATTTGTTTCCGATTGTCAACAGCAAAATCCGAATTCAGTAAAAAATTTTCCAAAGAAATTGAGACCGATTGTATGCCTAATGCTTACTACCGGTCTCAAATATTCTTTGGGTTTGGGTAAGCTGCCCGCTTAACTGTCCTGGCGTATAAGGTATGACACCAAAATTTAGCAGGTTACAACTCTGTTCTTTCCCATAGATTTTGCTTTACGCAACGCTTCATCTACCCTTCTCATCATTTGATCGGGACTTTCGCCAGCCTTATATTCCCCAACGCCCAGACTAATGGTTATATTATGCCCTATCCCAAAATCATGGTATTGTATTAAATTCCTTATCTTCTCGGCAACATTTATCGCATTCCGCAGATTTGCCTCAAGCAAGATCAAAACAAACTCCTCTCCGCCCCAACGGAATAATTTGTCTGATGCTCTAATGTTGTTCTTCACCAGTTGAGATACACTTCTTAAAACACGATCCCCTACTTTATGCCCATAGGAATCATTGATCATTTTAAAATTATCTATATCAAAGAATATCAGGGAAAATGAAATACTGAACTCCTTCATTTCGATTATTGCACTCAGGGCATCATTAAACTTTCTCCGGTTATAGACCCCTGTCAGCACATCTTCTGTTGCCATCTTTTCCAATTTGGCATTCATTGCTTTTAGATCGTTGATATACTTATTTAACTGGATTTCATATTCTTTCTTTTCTGTAATATCCCTAGTTGTACCTATATATCCTACAAGCTTGCCCTTTTCATACAAGGGGTTTCCAGTTATTTTGTCAATGGCCAATTAGAAACCAGTATTTTTGGCCACTAGAAAATCGTCATTTTCGGTCACCAAAAGTCGTCAACTAGATTCTTCCAAGTGCTCCTATCACCCCTTTACCTCAGTTGGCTT
>JBLNCH010000060.1:0-4095 GCA_050260485.1 Bacillota bacterium
CCACCAAAACCGGATTGACTCCCGCAACAATCAGTCCGATGTTTACCGGGCTGCCTACACCAGGACCGTTGCCTTCCATACCTACCACACCGTCAACGATGCTCAACTGTGGGGCAATACACTGGATGATGTCCACCAGCAGCCGGCTGAAATCCCGGGCTGATGGGGCCTGGCTGTGATAGTCGGCTTTGCGTGAACCTGGGACTGACCCGAACATGTTCTTAACCGCCCCGGTATACAGGGTTGCGCTGTGGGTTTTGAGTTTGGGGAGATTTATTATTACATCAGCTTCCACAACCGGGCGAGCTACCTCCAGCTCCGTTAGGAACCGTCCGGTAACCGGTATGCGGATGCTTCCTGTGGTATCAAAATTAACCGCCGTGATGCCAAGTTCTTCACAAACCCTGGTCATCCCTGAAACGCGCAGCGAACGCTCGGTGGGGTAGTGTCCCCCTACCAGTCCCCCTGAGCTGTCACCGACCATCACCCTGGCACCCAGGGCAAGAACTCTCTTCGCCACTTCCTTAACCACAGCGGGATGCGTGGTCACGGCCGCTTCTGGTTTCCGGGGTGCGAGCAGGTTGGGCTTTAGCAGCACCAGATTCCCGGGCTTGATTATCTCTGCCAGGTCTATATTCGCAAACACCCTGTCCATTGCTTCCGCTATTCGGGTTTCTTCATACGATTCACATCTAACTGCTGCTACCTTTGAGGTCACAAGTATCTCCTCGCTGCATATCCAGTTTTCGTTTTATTGCGCAGCCGCCTCCACCAGTGCGCGAAATAACCGGGCAGAAAGCTCGTCCCGCATGGCCTCAGGGTGCCACTGTACTCCCAGGATCCATCTCTTAGCCGGGTGTTCAACCGCCTCCACCACCCCGTCCCGTGCCCGGGCAGTAACCACGAGTCCCGGTGCCAGGTTGTCGATGGCCTGGTGATGGAAGCTGTTCACTTTGACGGTTTCCCGCTGAAAGAGGCGGTAGATAACACTGTCCTTCTCCAACAATATATCATGAAAAGGATGATATCTGGGAGCACGTTGGCGGTGGCTTATGTCCGATTGCAGATCCTGAAACAGAGTTCCCCCCAAAGCCACGTTTAGCACCTGAATCCCCCGACAGACGAAAAGAGCCGGTTTGTCTCGGCTGATGATTTCACGCACTAAACAAATTTCAAACCGGTCCCGGCGGGGATCGATCTCTCCTAAACCTGGCTCCGGGTCCGCTCCCCAAAAAACCGGGTCAATATCCTCACCCCCGCTCAGTATATAACCATCGCAGATTTTAAGGTAGTGGTCCATCACCTCAGGTGAATCAGCCGGCGGCAGAATCACCGGGGTTCCACCCGCACTCTCCACCGACTCCCAGTAACCCGGCCGTAGGTAATACCTGCAGCCGTCTTCATCAAAGCCGCAGGATATGCCAACCAAAGGTCTCACTTTCTGCACTCCCCCTGGAAGTATTTCTAATCCAGTTTACGCCCCTCACCTGCCCTGCATACCCCGAGTGAATCTAGATAGTTGGTGAAAAAGTCCGTTTGCTTCCCGGGTCCTCATTGGCAACACCGACTGCTTATCTCGGACTCCAAGCAGCACCCCGTTTAATCGGCATCCATGCCTCCAAAGACTTATCTCGCGACCTCCTGTCGCTCGGCTGCTTTCCGCCCTCCATTGGGCAGGGTGTTGCAGGGTTCGGACCCAACAGTCGCCGCACTGGGCCATTTCACAACATATCAAGGGGAATGTCCCCATGCATGAAGAAATTCCCCTTGATTCACTAAAAAACAGGCTTCTCGAGCCTGTCTTTACTTCTTATTCCTTTTAATTCACATCCTGAATGCCTATACTGATTTCCAGGGCCTGATTAACCTTGGCCATCAGCTCGTCATCCAGGAAGGCTATTCGTTGTTTAAGACGGGCTTTGTCAATGGTCCGGATCTGCTCACCCAGGATCACCGAATCCTTGTCCAAGCCAAACTTTGCGGCTTTGAGCTCAACATGAGTGGGCAACTTGGCTTTGTTAATCTGTGAAGTGATAGCCAGGACAATCGTAGTTGGGCTGTATTGGTTGCCAATATCATTTTGAACCACTAGTACGGGCCTGATTCCACCCTGCTCCGAACCGATTACCGGGTTCAGCTGAGCAAAGTATATTTCACCTCGTTTAATTCCCAAATAAAATCACTCCGCCAGTTTTTGTAAACCACTCTTTAATGCTTCATGATCCAAATTAAAACTCTCTTCAGCTATTGCTTTATTAATATCCCCCATTTCAACGTAACCCTTGCGTAATTGCTCACGTAAAACCATTTTTTTACGCTCACTAATATATAACTTTATTGCTTCCCGTACTATCTCGCTCCGGTTTTTACTATCAGCTGCACTCATCAAATCCATTTCCGCCAGCAGTGAATCAGGTACACTCACAATGATTTTCCTTGAGGCCGGCAAACGGAGCACCTCCAATCCCATATGTACAGAACGACAACCTAATTATATCCTGTCAATGTTTAGAGCGGCAAATCCAATAATTTCATGGTTTGTCGTTGACGTACACACGGGGGACGCGCGAGTTTAAAAGACAGACCACCTCATAGTTGATGGTCCCAATTATTTCCGCCAGCTCATCAGCAGTTACCTGGTCTTCCGGGCGCCCAAAGAGGATGACTTCATCGCCAACCTGAATATCATCGACCGCAGTGACATCAAACATGCAGTAATCCATACATACCCGCCCGATTAGAGGAACCCGGTGTCCCCGTATCACAGCCCAGGCCTGGTTGGAATATGCCCTGATGTAGCCATCCCCGTAACCGATAGGTACAGTAGCTATCCTGGTACGATGAGACGTAACGTAGGTACAGCCGTAGCTGACCATCGTGGATTCGGGGACCTCTTTCACCATAACAACCCGGCTTTTTAACCTCATGGCCGGAATCAGGTCCAGGCCACTCTCACGCTCCAGCGAGGACTTCAGGCCGTAGATATTAATGCCCGCCCGCACCAGGTCGTAGTGTGCTTCGGGATAGAAAGCAATGCCTGCGCTGTTGGCCGCATGTCTGATGGGTATCTCAATACCGGTATCCTTCAGGGCATGCAGAAACTCAGAAAATCTGTGCAATTGCAGTCTGGTAAAGGTTTCATCAAGGCTGTCCGCCGTGGCCAGATGGGTAAAAATCCCTTCCACTGCGAGCCCTGGCAGACTGCAGATGCGGGCCACGATTTTGACGGCCTCATCATCGGTGAAAAAACCCGTCCTTGACATCCCGGTGTCAACTTTTATGTGTACAAAGGCTGGCTTGCCTTTTTTGACTGCCCTTGCCGATAGCATCTCGGCAGTTGCCAGATCAAATATTGTCTGCCGAAAACCGTTTTCCACCACGGCATCCAGGGCTGTTGGCGGGGTATACCCCAGGATCAGCACCGGGGTTGTTATGCCGCTTTCCCGCAAGAAAAGGGCTTCATCCAGCAAAGCTACTCCCAGGAAATCGACGCCTTGTTTTACACAGACACGGGCTACCTCCAAGATGCCATGTCCATAGGCATTGGCCTTCAGGATGGCCATGAATTTGGTGGAGACCTTGGTCAGGCCTCGGATTTGCTTAATGTTGTGAGCAATAGCGTTTAAGTCTATCTCTGCCCAAGTCGGGCGTAAGCTATGCATACCTTACCCAACCAGCTCTTCCGGAATATCGCCTGGTGGGAATATCCCTGCCGATTTATTATTTGCTACCGTTAACCTGTTTATGTTAATCCCCACCATAAGCCATGCCCCAATTTCTTGCCTGTTGCCAGGCTGAACGTTTGACGTCCCGGCAGTCATATTGTCCCAGGCTTTCATATAAATCCTCTCCTTCGTTTACCACCTTAAAATTCACTCTCAAAACCCTTTATTACCTCGGGAAGCGCCCGCACCAGATCCCCTGCTATCAAGCCTCGCTCTCCCCGGGTTTCCTTAACCAGATCCCCGGCTTTCCCGTGCAGGTAGGTTCCGATCCCGGCGGCAGTATTTGGTCTGATACCTTGTGCAATAAGTCCGGTTATTACCCCGGTCAGAACATCACCACTGCCTGCCGTAGCCATACCCGGGTTACCGG
>JBLNCH010000061.1:0-2975 GCA_050260485.1 Bacillota bacterium
CGCTATGTGATGGCCCTTCACCCGGAATCTGCATTTTTTAGTCCCCCACCCAACATTGACATGGGGTTTGAGCCAAAGAGATAATTATTGTGAGCCAAGAGGGGTAATTATTTGATGGAAAAGGAGGTTTCCTTTTTCGTGAAGGACTTGATTTGCGATGAGTTCCAGAATAAAGTCAACGATCTTCTGATACGCCATCACAGCATCCTCGATGTCTTGTCCAAGCTTGCTGAATCGACCGCCCGGGTTAACCGGGGAGTATGTAAATCGGTAAATGACTGCGGCTGTCTTTCCATTGAAGCCAAGAAGGTGCCAATCCCCAAAGAGTGTGAATCATTTGATGAGATGAAACAGTACCTGGATGCCCATGTTCGTGGTAAACTCTGCTCCAACTGTGAGGAAGTCATCATTAACGAATTGGGAAAAAGCCTATTTTACACCGCTGCGTTGTGCAACATACTAAACCTTAACCTTTACGATGTGTTTATCCATGAATACAAAAAGGCCAGTGCCCTAGGTGTTTTCAATCTAACGTAACCCTCACAAGTCAAAAAGAGGTCTGCTAACGGCAGCAGGCCTCTTTAATATTTTTCATCAAGGTTATGTAGCTGGTCTTCGCTTACAATACCTCAACTGCGGTAACAGGTCCCAGGAAGAATGAGTCTCAGGCTGAATCCTTTATCAGTCGGTTGGTTTGGATAATTAACCTGCATACAGCCATATTAATAAAAGATTATCGTGCCTTTATCTCATCCTGTGCAATAAGAATTAAACCATATATTCAAGAATCAGTTGTTCCTGCATCCTTTTTAATCCATTCTTGATGGACTTGGCCCTTACTTCACCGATCCCTTCAACATCATCCAGTTCCTCAATGGATGCCTGCATAATACGAGGGAAATCTCCAAAAGTTTCAACCAGGTTTTCTATTATCTGCGCAGGTATTCGGGGAAGCTTCTGCAGGATGCGATATCCCCGTGGTGCTACCTGCATATCAAGCACACTGGCCGAGGTGCCGAAACCAAGGGTTTTGGCGATGGTTACTGCGTCAGAGACATCCTCTTCGAAAGACTTCATTATGGTGTAAAATATATCCTGTGGTGACTTGTCCGGGAACCTTGAATAATCCCTAATCATGAGAATTGCTTCCTCTTCCACGTTAGACAGCAGCTCATCAAGCTGCATCTTGACCAACCGGCCTTCATTGCCCAGTTCGATTATGTAGTTTTCAATCTCCTGTCCAATATTCAATACCATCATACACCTGAGGAGCGCCCGGCTTACCTCGGAAACCATCACCATGTCCTCAAATTCAGTCCCTCCGAGCCTGACGATGTCCTTTTCCAAGACGGCACGGTATTTTTCCAGGGTCTGTAACGCCTGGTTGGCCTTCACCAGAATAGCCCCTATCTCGTGCAGGACATAACTCTGACCGCCTTTAAAGAGAGTAACAATGCTCCTGCGCTGGGAAATGGCGATTACCAGCTCCCCGGTCTGCCTGGCCACCCTTTCTGCGGTACGGTGCCTGATCCCGGTTTCATTGGAAGGCAGAGAAGGGTCAGGAACCAGCTGTGCATTGGCCACTAGAATGCGCGACGCATCTTTATTGAGGACAATTGCCCCGTCCATTTTTGCTAATTCATATAAATTGGAGGGTGTAAGCTCACAATCCAGGCGGAATCCGCCACTAACTAAGTCCATAACTTCCGGGGAGTCACCAACCACCAGCAAGGCCCCGGTCCTGGCCTTAAGGATATTCTCTAGTCCCAGGCGAAACGTAGTTCCTGGTGCTACCATCTGCAGTGCGTCTTGAAAACTGCCTCTATAAATGGCTTCATCCTTCAAGTTTTCATACCCCCGTTACCATCGATATACCTTAAGGCTTCACCCAAGGTTTCAACTGTATAGACAGAGAGAGCCATATCACTTAGTTCTTCTCTCCTGATCTCCTTTGGTATCAAAGCACTTGTAAACCCCAGTTTTAATGCTTCTTTCAGTCTCAGATTCATGTAGGGTACCGGACGAACCTCCCCGGATAAACCCAGTTCGCCAATCACTACCCCTCCGGGCAGTACAGGGTGTTCGCAATAACTGGATGCAATGGCCAGAACTATACCCAGATCGGTCGCCGGGTCCTTCAGATTAGCGCCACCGGCCACCTTGATATAGATATCCTTGTTTCCGAGTGCCAGACCTCCCCTTTTTTCCAGCAGCGCTGCCAAAAGGGCCAGACGGTTCGATTCGATCCCTGATGCCATACGACGTGGATATCCGATAGAGGTAGCCACTACCAGCGCTTCAACCTCCACCAGTATCGGTCTGGTACCTTCAAAACTGGCCACAACCGTTAACCCGGGGAAACTTCCTCGGTGCTCCAAAAAGATACGGGAAGGATTATCGACCTCCACCAAACCGGTCCCTGACATCTCGAGAATCCCTAGCTCATTTGCCGGTCCAAACCTGTTCTTTACTGTTCTCAGAATGCGGTAATAATTATTGCTGTCCCCCTCGAAACTGATTACTGTGTCAACCATGTGTTCCAGAACCTTCGGTCCGGCCAGTGTCCCGTCTTTAGTTACATGTCCAACCAAGAAAAACGGACGATCAGATGTCTTCGCCAGTTCCAGGATTCTTCCCGCACATTCCCGTAGTTGAGCGACGCTGCCGGGTATGGAGCCTATTTCCGGAACATGCACGGTTTGAATTGAATCGATTATCACCACATCCGGCTTTACCTCTTCCAGATAATCGGGAAGAAAAGATAAATCCGGCTCGTTTAAAATATAAATGTTGGCACTCTCGGCTCCCAGGCGGTCCGCCCTCATCTTCACCTGTCGGGGAGACTCCTCTCCCGACAGGTATAGGACCCTCCTCCCCTGCCTGCCCAGTGAATCCGCAGTCTGCAGAAGCAGGGTTGACTTACCGATACCGGGATCTCCGCCCAGAAGGATCAGGCTGCCGGGGACTATTCCCCC
>JBLNCH010000062.1:0-2833 GCA_050260485.1 Bacillota bacterium
AACCAAAATAGGAAAATAGGGAGCCTGCGGGTTCCCTGTTTTGTATGCGAGCGATGTATACAGTCCGGTGATCGCTAGGGATATCAAGATATAATTTCAGGGCACAACCTGTGATCGGGCAGGGCCAAGGGTGTTGAGGAATATCAGAATCCATTGGTCAACAAATAAAGGAATGAATATAGTCTATGTTGAATAATTACGACATAGGAATATACGGCCATAAAATGAATGGGGGAGTGTAGCCAATGAAACTGTTAACGCCAATCACCGTCAGGAATACGGAGATCCCGAATCGCATTGTCATGTCGGCCATGCATATGTCATATACAGACGATGGTTATGCTAATGAACGGATTTACAGGTTTTATGAGGAACGGGCTCGAGGTGGCGCCGGTCTTATAATGGTTGGGGGATGTCAGATAGACCATCATGGATACAACAGCATGATATCCGTGAGTGATGATAAATACATCCCCAGGCTCAAGGTGCTGACCTCACGGGTACACCAGTACGGGAGCAAGATCGGGTGTCAACTGTTCCAGGCGGGGCGTTATTCCTTTTCATTCTTGTCCGGAGTACAGTCAGTAGCTCCCTCGCCGGTTTTTTCTCCGCTTACCAGGGAGGTGCCCCGGGAATTGCCAACGCATGAGGTATACCAGATAATAACCAGCTTTGGTCAGGCTGCCAAGCGGGCCAGGGAGGCGGGTTTTGATCTGGTGGAAGTCATTGGGAGCGCCGGCTACCTGGTGAGTCAGTTCCTGTCGCCACTTACCAATTTCCGCAGTGATGAGTTCGGGGGTAGCCTGGAGAACCGGATGCGGTTTGGCCTGGAAGTGGTGCGGGAGGTTAGGCGGCAGGTAGGAGATGATTACCCGGTAGGTATTCGCCTGGCAGGTCATGAACTGGTACCTGGGGGCACACCGCATGAGGAGATTGTTGCCTTCGCCCGCGAACTGGAAAAGGCCGGAGTGGACCTGATCAATGTTACCGGCGGTTGGCATGAGAGCCGGGTGCCGCAGATTACCATGAATGTCCCGGAGGGTGCCTTTGTCTATCTGGCCCAGGCCATTAAGAGAGCGGTCAATGTCAAAGTTGTGGCCAGCAATCGTTTAAATGATGTGAGGTTGGCGGAAAGAATACTCCTTAACCGGCAGGCGGATATGATCTCCATTGCCCGGGGGTTGATCGCGGACCCTGAACTGCCCTTGAAGGTGCGTGAGGGCAGGACCAACCAGATTCGCCGCTGCATTGCCTGCAACCAGGGCTGTATGGACCATACCTTTAGTATGGGTATCGTCGAATGCCTGGTTAATGCCCGGGCTGGTCATGAGTGCGAAATCGAAATCACTCCTGTTGAATCACCCAAACGGGTCCTGGTTATCGGCGGAGGTCCTGCCGGTATGGAGGCCGCCCGGGTAGCCGCGGAACGGGGGCACAAGGTGTCCCTATGGGAGAAGGCCGATCACCTGGGAGGCCAGCTGCAACTGGCGGCCGTCCCCCCGGGGCGCTCCGATTTTCGGTACCTGGTGGAATACCTGGTTAACCGGCTGAAGGATTTGGGAGTTGACGTTACCCTGAATCGGAAGGCAGATCTGCAGCAGGTAAAGGATTTTAACCCTGATGTAATCGTAGTCGCTACCGGCGCCCAACCCAGCACCCCACCTATCCCGGGAGCCGATATGGACCATGTGGTGCAGGCCTGGGAGGTGCTGAAGGGTGACCTGGAACTGGGGGATGAAATCGCAGTCATCGGCGGGGGAGCGGTGGGCTGTGAGACGGCTCTTTTCCTGGCCCATGCGGGGACCATCGATGCAGAGACCTTAAGATTTCTAGCTATCCATAAGGTGGAGGAGTCGGAAAGGCTTTACCAGTTGAGTACCCGGGGGATAAAACACGTGACCTTGATTGAACAGCAGCCGCGGGTGGGCCAGGATATAGGCCGCTCCAACCGATGGGTAATAAATCACGACCTGGGGCGTTATGGCGTGGACGTAAGAACTTCTGCCCGGGTGGTAGCCATCCAGAAAGACGGGGTGGTGGTGGAGGCAGAAGGCGGAATGCAGAAAATCAAGGCAGACACGGTGGTCCTGGCTGTGGGCTCCAGACCTGATAATGATTTATTTTACCAGTTACAGGGGGCTGCCCCCGAGGTGTACCTCATAGGTGATGCCCGGGAACCCCGCAAAGCCATGGAAGCCATTCACGAAGGTTTCCGGGTGGGAAACACAATCTAGATTGCATCAAGGGGACTCTCCCCTTGATGCACTTGATGCATGGAATTTAGTCCCGGGGACCCTCTTCCCAGAATTTACGGCCCTTCCTCAGGATCCAGCCGCCCAGGAACAGGCCGTTTAGGAATGCCCAAGGGATAGTCAGCATTTCAAAGTGAAAACCTTTCCGTGGTTCACTGCCAAATATTCGCATTAAGTTCGCCTCCTTTACCTCATATTCTTGGCGGATAAACCGTGAAATATGAGATAAGGAGGCTGTTACCTTTTACTAGCGTCGGGGTTGATTTCCTCAATTAGTAACTCAAAGCCGCCCATTAATCTCTTAACCCGGTCACTATACATATTTCTGCCTGGCACACGAAGTAACCGGAAATAAGAAACTATTTCTTAACCCGCGGCATGCAGATAATTTCTCTAACCTGGGTTTCCCAGAAGTAGTTGGAGTGGGCCGGCAGGACGACAATCGCGGAATCCGCGCCAGTCGCGGTTCCGGCTATGGATACTACCTCGGTGTCGTGGGGTATCATCCCCGCATCCTTGGCCATGGTGGCTATCTCAATGGCTACCTTGACTCCCTGCCCAAACATCCGCAGTGTCTGGGC
>JBLNCH010000063.1:0-4168 GCA_050260485.1 Bacillota bacterium
TGTTAATAATGATTTCTTTAATCTTGTTGTCATGGTCAAAAAGCCTTGCGTCTTGATAATAATGTTTGATATATAACGCCGCCGGGTCTGAAATTTGTATAACTTTCATTTGTTCCAACACGTCATTAAGCTGGGCAGATACAAGCCATTTAGCGGTAAAATAATCCTTAAGACTTTCCCTAAAACGTCTCACGTAGGGATTTGGCACAAAAGGAAGCGGCATATCCATTTCAAAAATGTATACGTCCTTAGCCATTCTAAGGCCATAAGCATTGGCTGGATATTCGATTTTTTCATTCCACTGACGAGTTCTGACCAAATAATTCAGTTCCGCCCAGTGTTTTTCGTAGGCTTGTATAAGATCCAACTGTGCCTCACATAGCCGTGCAAAATATTTACCGACACGATCCTCATGAAATCCTATTGAGCGATTTTTAAACTCCTTTATCCATGTCATGGTTTTATACCCCCCTCCGACGCTCTCCCATATATCCCAAACAGTCGGATATTTGTCCGCTATTTCCGTTTCTATCAGGTGCCTTTCCGAGTAAGGCCCGAGATAAATCATTGTCCGGTTCCAGTTGGCCCGTATAGCTTCTTCACTAAAAAACGGCAGTGTCTTGGAGCTATCATCCTCCAAAAGCACGCCGCGAAAAGAGTTCGTTATTACCTGTTTAGCTTTGTTGTCCATATCAAACAGCCGCACGGCATCATTATAGTAGTGCCTGGTGTGAAGGGCTGCGGGCTGGTCGATAACCTTTGCATTTAACTGCTTTATAACATTCCGAAGCTGTAGCGAGACAAGCAGTTTGGCGGCAAGGAATTCCTCATGGTGTTCCTTAAACCGCCAATAATAAGGATTAGGCAAGAATGGCAATGGTGCATCTATCTGAAACACATAAAGCACTTCATCGAGTTTTAAGCCACAGGCATTGGCTGGAAACACTGCCTTTTCAGGCCACTCTCCTGCGTCTATAATCCGGTTCATTTCTGACCACTGCTCTTTGTATGCCTCGATGAGTTCCCGCTGGGCTAAATAGAGATCGATCTGTGCCAAGTCGATTTTGTCAGCATAACGCTTTAACTCTTTAAATTCCATTAATCTCCCCCTAAAAGTCACAAATACTACCAATGCTATTTGCAAGCATCTGGTCTACCAACTCTTCACTTTCGTCTTTCACAGCTTCTTTCTTTAGTGTTATTTCTCCACCGGACAAAAGTGCATCCCTAGTTTCAACGAGCATTTGAATCGTTTTGGCAAGCTCTTGCAGCGTTTCGATTGCACTATTGATTTCGTGCGTATAGTAATAACGAAGAGCTTCATTGATGTATACGCCCATCTCTTTGCTCTCCTTCTTCGCTTCGAGCAGTCTTATTATGTCGGGATCACTCACTATAAAACTTACTTTTCTCCCTTTCAGAAGCATCACCCCACTTTTCCATCCGATAGCCAAACCCTTGTGCCACAAGGATTTGCGGCGTTTTTTTGCACCTTTTATCTGATACTGCGATAACCACCAATCCGATAACCAAACCCTTGCTACACAAGGCTTTCAGGTACTTTTAAGGCTATTTTTGTCGGATACTTTGTCTTAGCATACCGTTTTTCCGTTCTGCCAATCGGATAGTTTTGGCACAAAATTGCCCTCAACCCCTTGCTACATAAGGCTTTGAGAATCGGATAACCCATCCACTAGGATATCGGATAGTTTTGCCCTAAAAATCACCTGAAAGCCTTGCTAGACAAGACTTTCAGAATCGGATTGTTCCTCAGTTAACCTATCGGATACTTTTTCCTCCAAAACAGCCTCAAACCCTTGCCGCAAGCGGCTTTGGCTGTCCGATAACTACGCAGTACGGATAGCTCCCCTTGCCTCCAGCAGCTTGGCAACCTCCAACATTCCGCGGGCGTTGGCAAACTGACTATCCTCGATGATTGTAAACTCGGTTTTCATCAGGGCTTTTAGTCTGGCCGCAATATACTGATCGCTTACCACTCCTCCGGCAAAAACCAGCTTGTCGATGAAATCTATTTGCTCGCCCAACACCTGGGAAACCCCGTCTATGATGTTACGTGCGAACTCGTCTTTGGCGCGGTTGCGTGCATCCTCAAGAGTAATTTCCCGGCCCCGGAAACTGATTGTCGGACTACCAGTCATTATGCGGTCAATCGCCGAAGGGATAAGTTTGCTACCTGTCTTTTGAAAGAATTCTTCGTCAATGGCTTTCTCGACAAAACTCATCCCTAATTCCAGCGTGGTAGAAAAATCGCTTATGGGAGCAATCCTATTGCTTTCATCAATGCGGAACATGAGTATTTCCGTGGACTTATACCCTATCTCCACGATAACAAATGTCTTACCGGGCTTAGCTAGTTCGGGATTCTTTTTCAGCATGTCGTAAACAACTGCAGCCCCCTGCGGGAATACAGTCACTTTGTCAAATTTGACAACGTAGAATTTTTTGCTGCCCACAAACTGCAAAGTGGATTGATAACCCGTAAGGTTCTTCTCAAATGAATCGCGTTGTTCTTTTGCGTACAAAAGCGGAGGCCCAGTTACCAAATGAACAGGGCCTGTGTTCCCATCTGTCAGCATCGCATAGGCCGCTGCCAGCAGAATTTTGGTCGATGGGTTATCAATCTTGTTCTTCTCGAACGGACTGGAGACGCTTCGGGATTCCCGACGTGCAAGATTGCCAATATAATACCGTGATTCTACTCCGTTGTGACTGATAATGATATGCTCATTTGTCCTTTCCGAACCGCCAAAAAGATTTGCTAATTGGCGATCACTGCCTGTCCCAACAGCGGTTCTTATAATCACGGTTTTTCCCAGCTCATTAATTCCCTTGACATACCCATAGCCAAGGTCAACAGCTATTTTGAACAAAACCCATCACTCCTTTAGTTTTTTCGTTTGGGAAACCGGAAGGGAGCGGCGAGCCGCCCCCCTTCTTTTCCAGGTCTTTCTGTTTCCTATCGAACGGCATATTGCGACACAGCCGCCCCCTCAACATCCCCCGATTTACTCGGCACTCCATAGAAAAACCCTTGTCCTAGCATGATTCCCAAAGACTTGACGAACTCATGATCCTCTTTGGTTTCGATGCGTTCAACGACAATCGGTTTTTTCGTTGCCCTCAAACGGTCGATGAAAAGGTCATCGTTTCTTAATGCCTCAATTTCCACCTTAAACCCATTGATTCCTGCCTTTAACCACATGTCAACCGCATCAAGGGTTACATCATCGGCCCAAACAGACAAACCTCTTGACTGGAGATCCCTAATTGCCATTCTCGTTTGTTTGAAATATGGCGATATGCTTCTGTCCCATTCCACGATTTCAACCCCACCATTCCAACTAAACGGTAGTTTACACAAAATGGGCAACGTATACAGGGTTACATTGATGTTATATGGCGTGTTTCCGCTTTCCTCCACACATTGAAGGATTGCATGCAATTCCCTTCGCAAAAGCGTGTTTCGGTCTTTCGTTGAAAAATAATCTTTAATGAGGCAGCCTGGTCTGCTTAAGCGCTCTTCCATAACCTTTTCGCCAGTGATGATATTTACGATTGGTTGGCTTAATGTCTCCAACAAGTTACCACCTTCTTTCTTTTTTAAAGAAAGGCTCTGCTCGATCCCCTTGCAGAGCCTTTCTTGTGTTTGGTGAAATTACTTACTGAACTGTTACTGGATACTGCATGTCAGTTCCTGCGATAAATAGGTCGTACTGCCCCGCAACAAGGTTAAGGAATATGGCGTAGTTGAAATTTCCACTACGAGTGTACTTGACCACTCCATTTTGCTTCAACTCAACCGTTGCAGCCTTTGGCCCCTCCCAAGTCACCTTGTAGGAGCCGTATTGCGTTTTCTCCCAGGTTGGATTGCTTGGAGGCGTTACCGTTGTCGTAGTAGTCGTAGTAGTCGTACTTTGCGGTTCATCTACTGTAACGGACATTTGCATGTCGGTTCCTGCAATAAACAGGTCATACGCGCCAGGTGTCATATTAAGGAACACGGCATAGTTGAAGGTTCCGTAACGAGTGTATTTGACCACTCCCGATTGCTTCAACTCAACCGTTGCTGTTGCTGGCCCCGTCCACGTCACCTTGTACGAACCATACTGAGTTTTCTCCCAGGTTGGATTCGTTGCGGGCGTGGGTG
>JBLNCH010000064.1:0-8431 GCA_050260485.1 Bacillota bacterium
GAAAGATGGGGTGGGTACCTTTACCGGTTGGGTTATATGAGGATGGCCGGATCAAGGGAGCAATACTCATTCTTAAACGAAAACTGCCGATCCCCGGAATTAATAAGTCGATCTTCTATGCTCCCCGGGGCCCCGTGGCAGATGTTGATGATCACATCCTGCTTGACCACCTGTTCCAGGGCTTACGTGCAGTTGCTAGAAAGCATGGTGCGATCTTTCTCAAGATTGATCCGGATATTGAGCACTCGGACGAAACTTTCCGGAGCTTCCTGACATCCCGGGGCTTCAGAAAAACCTCAACCGCAGAGGGTTTTGAGGGAGTCCAACCAACCTTTGTCTTCCGCCTGGACATCACCCCGGATGAGGAGCAGCTCCTGGCGCAAATGGCTGCAAAAACCAGGTATAATCTCCGCCTGGCCCAGAGAAAAGGGGTGGTTGTTCGCGAAGCGGCAGAGAAGCAAGACCTGGAGCGATTCTACCAGATTCTGAAGGAGACTGCGGAACGGGACCGGTTCCTGATCCGGAATTACAGCTATTTTGAGGAGATCTGGGAGCAGCTGGTGGAACGCGATATGGCCAAACTGTTTATGGCAGAGTATCAGGGACGGGACATCGCCGGCACGCTGGCCTTTATACTTGGGGAAAAAGCCTGGTATATATATGGAGCGTCGGGCAATGAGTATCGTAACGTAATGCCCAACTACCTGCTGCAATGGACCATGATCAAGTGGGCAAAGGATAATGGCTGCACCATGTACGATTTTCGCGGGGTTTCCGGTGATTTATCGGAGGACAACCCCTTATACGGTCTTTACCGTTTTAAAAAGGGATTTGCCGCCACATTTACCGAGTTTATTGGTGAATGGGATCTGGTTTACTCGCCCTTTTTCTACTGGTTATGGACCGGTGTGCTGCCCATCTATTACAAGACCGTCAGGCGAGTCATCAGTTGGAGGAAAAAGCTGATCCATGAATGAATGGCCACCCAATACAAATAAATGGATAGAGGTTGACTTTGATGCTATCAGCCACAACCTGCGGGAGATAAGGCGAAAAATGCAGGACGGAACCAGACTCATGGCAGTGGTTAAGGCCAATGCCTATGGGCTGGGAGCAGTACCGGTAACCAGGGAGCTTATCAAGCTGGGCGTGGACCTGTTTGGGGTTACTTTTTTGAAGGAGGCCCTGCAGTTAAGGGATAACGGTGTCAGTGAGGACATTCTGATCTTTTCGCCCCTGCTTTATGAGGATTATGTAACTGCGATTGAGAATGACCTTATAGTAACGGTTTGTTCTGCCGGGGATTTATCCCTGGTTGAAGAGGCTGCCAGACAGGCAAGAAAAAGGGCGCGGGTCCATATTAAGATTGATACCGGCTTGGGGAGGTTTGGTCTGGCAGCCGCAGAAGCGGTGCCTGTTGTCCAGAAGGCTTACACCAGTGATCAGATAAATCTGGAAGGCATCTTTACTCACTTCGCCGAAGCTACCGATGATGCCTATACCATTAAACAGTTCAAGAGCTTCCGTTTGCTGTTGGAGAATCTCGAGCAGTTGAGTATAAGGATACCCTTAAAGCATTGCTGCGGCAGCAGTGCGTTTTTGCGTCACCCGTATATGCACCTTGATGTCGTAAGATTGGGAACCATTCTATACGGGCAGTTTCCGGCAGGTAAGGCAACACCTGGTGTTGATCTCAAAGAGTGTTACCGTTTCAAGGCCCGCATCGCAGGGATTCGTCACTTTGAGAAAGGTGCCTATTTGGGTTATTATCGCACCTACCGATTACCGCAGGACAGCAGGGTAGCTGTCATTCCCGTAGGATTGGTGGACGGTTTTGGTGTTGAAGCAATGCCTAAACCATCCGGGTTGATGGACCTGTTAAAGATGTGGGTCAAACTGGGAGCCTCTTTTTTAAATCTTAACCGGACAACCCTTACAGCCGTCATCAAACAGCAGCGTGTTTATATACGCGGCAAGCTGTTTATGCAGTTCTGTCTTGCCGAAATCCCTTCCGGACTCGATGCTCAGGCCGGAGACATAGTTGAACTTCCGGTTAAGAGGACTCTTGCGTCGCTGGCGATCCCGCGTTTTTACTTGCGGGGAGAGCAATACCATGTTAATGATTATGATGTGTTGACATACAGACCAGGGTTGATTGAAGAATGAGCACTTGCAGGTGGCCGGGATGAGTAAATAATTTGCATCGCTGGGAAGGAAATTAAATACAGTTATTGAATCACTTAGAATAGCACAAATGTTGCCGGGGGGATTAAGGTATGAGACACAAAGTATTAGTAGTAGACGACCAGAAAGGTGTTCGCCGCTTATTAGAGGAACTCTTTAAGAAAGAGGGCTACGAGGTAGATGTAGCAGTTGACGGAAAAGATAGTATTGAAAAGGTGAAGGCGTTTACGCCTGATATTATACTCATGGACATGAAGATGCCTAACATGAATGGATTGGAGGCGTCAGAGGAAATCATCAAGTATGATCATAGAATACCCATCATAATGATGACTGCTTACGGGGAGATGGAGGTTGTGCAGAAGGCATTAGAAGTGGGGGTTAAAAAGTATATCACTAAGCCATTTGATATCATGGATTTAAGAAACCTGGTGAAGGAAGTCTTGGAACAGCAGACTGCGGTTTGAGCAAAAAGGCATTAGAGATAGCATTTATCAAAAAGCGGTTCGGTATAATAGATTTAAGGGACCAGGTATAAACTGAGGCCTGGAGTAGCAAACCACTGTTAATTTACAGGATGCTCGGGAACTGGTAGGCCGGGGAAGTAATAAGCGGTACCGGGCATCAGAGTTTGAAAGGGAGGATATCAATGGCATTGGTACCAATGACGCAGCTGTTGGCGAAAGCGGAGGCAGGAGGATATGCGGTCGGGGCTTTCAACGCCAACAATATGGAAATAGTTCAGGCTATTGCCATGGCCGCCGAAAAAGAACAGGCTCCGGTAATAATGCAGGCCAGTCAAGGGGCTATCAAGTATGCCGGCCTGGAGTACATAATCGGATTGGTTAAAATAGCCGCCGAGAGCTCCCGGGTTCCTATAGCCCTGCACCTGGATCACGGAACAAGTTTTGAGCAGGTGGTAAAGTGCATCCGGGGAGGCTTCAGCTCGGTTATGTTTGATGGTTCGGGGCTGCCTTTAGAAGAGAACATTCGCATGACCAAAAAGGTACTCGACATCGCCCGTCCTATTGGTGTTTCAGTGGAGGCCGAGCTGGGCAAAATCGGGGGAACTGAAGACGATATCAGCGTAAAGGAGAGTCTTTTTACTGATCCTCATGAAGCCGAGGTTTTTGTAAAAGAGACCGGAGTAGATGCCCTGGCGATAGCGATTGGCACTGCTCACGGGCAGTATAAAGGTGAACCCAAGCTGGACTTTGAGAGGTTGGAAAAGATCCGGAAACTGGTAAATATACCCATTGTTCTGCATGGTTCTTCCGGTGTTCCAGATGCAGCCATTACTAAAGCCATCAGCCTGGGTATAAGAAAAGTAAATATCGATACTAATATTCGAGAGGCCTTTGTAGCCCGGGTTAAACAGGAGATTGATAATAATCCCAAGGAGATTGACCCGCGCAAGCTTTTGGGTCCCGGCAGAGATGCAGCGGTTGAGCTAATAAGAGAAAAAATACGGCTGTTCGGTAGTTCCGGGAAGGCTTAACCTAAGATCAATGGCCAGCCTATAAATAACCCGGCCATTTAAGAACGGCCTCAAGCTTATACCAGCAGCCAGGCCGTTCCCGGCTAACCGCAATAGTAATAGTGGTCTTTCACCGTTCAAAACCTTTGATGAAATCAGCAGGAGGATATATGAGAATATTCATAGACTCAGCCAATATCGAGGAGATTCGTGAGATCAGCCAACTTGGCTTTCTGGCGGGGGTCACAACCAACCCGAGTCTGGTAGCAAGGGAGAATGGCGATTTTCACCAGATGGTGCGGCAGATCTGTGAAATAGTCGATGGCCCGGTAAATGCTGAGCCCCTGGGAGTAACCTACAATGAGATGATTGCTGAAGGCCAGGTATTGGCAAGCCTCCATCCCAACGTCGTGGTCAAGATACCGTTGTGTGAGGATGGATTAAAGGCCATAAGTTATCTGGCCAGGCAGGGCATCAGGACCAATGCCACCCTGGTGTTCTCCGCGAATCAAGCTCTGCTGGCTGCCCGGGCCGGAGCCAGCTATATCAGTCCCTTTGTAGGCAGGATTGATGACATTGGAAACGACGGCCTGCATGTCTTGAGTGAGATTATTATGATTCTGGACCGGTATGCAGTAGAGTCTGAGGTTATCGCCGCCAGCATCAGACATCCGATGCATGTAACGGAAGCAGCCAAATTAGGTTCTCACATCGCGACCGTACCATACAAGGTGATAAAAGCAATGATTAAGCATCCCCTAACCGACCTGGGAATAGCCAGATTTGTTGAAGACGGAAGGAAGCTTCAGGGTAAGATTTGATGGGAGTGTTTTTGGTGGAGAGGGAATTAGCACTGGAACTGGCCCGGGTTACCGAAGCGGCTTCCCTGGCCGCAGCGCGCTGGATGGGCCGTGGTGACAAAGAAGCCGCTGATGAGGCGGCAGTTAGCGCTATGCGTACCATGTTTGATACCGTTCAGATGGACGGGATAGTAGTTATTGGTGAAGGCGAGATGGACGAGGCCCCGATGCTCTATATTGGAGAAAGAGTCGGGATGGGGGTTCCGCCCCTGGTGGATGTTGCTGTTGATCCACTGGAGGGAACAAATATACTGGCCAAAGGAGGCACGGGAGCTTTGGCAGTTTTGGCGGTTGCGCCTCGTGGATCTCTATTGCATGCCCCGGATATGTATATGGACAAGATTGCCGTTGGTCCGGAGTGCAGGGGCAGAATCAGCCTGGATGCTCCTGTCAAAGAAAACCTCCGGGAAATAGCCAAGGCCCTGGACAAGTCAATTCGTGAAGTAACCGCGGTTATTCTTGACCGGCCCCGGCACCAGAAACTGATAGAAGAGGTACGGAGTACGGGTTGCCGGATTAAGCTTATTACCGATGGAGATGTATCTCCTGCAGTAGCCGCGGCTTATGAGGATTCAGGAGTAGACGTGCTGCTGGGGATCGGAGGTGCACCCGAAGGGGTTATATCGGCTGCCGCCCTGCGCTGTATGGGAGGAGATTTCCAGGGGAGACTCTGGCCTGAAGATGATGATGACGTAAAACGAGCATTATCCATGGGGATAAGAGATATTAACCAGGTGCTAACCATTGAGGATCTGGTTAAGTCAGAAGATGTTTTCTTTGCGGCTACCGGAATTACCGATGGAGATCTTCTCAAGGGGGTCAGATTCTTTTCGAGGAGAGCTGTAACCCACACACTGGTGATGAGGGGGGTTTCCGGAACCATCAGGTATATACGAGCAACTCACCAGCTTGATAAAAAGCCCCTTTTCAGGGATAATAAGATCAAGATCCGTTTATAGATAACACAAAGGAGTAATCGGTCAAGAGATATTAATAAAGATTGGCTATTATCTTCTGCAACTGCTTAGATATACACACGATAGCAGTTGCAGAAGCGCCACCTTGGTTCATGTACCAACTTCTATCCGACCTATGGTTTTTGGCATACCTTTTTGGTGAGTCCCCTTGCCTTTATAACCCGTACCAGTATAGTTGGGAGTATTGTTGGTGAGAATCTATTCAGAATTAAAATATCCTATCTAAATTTTATGGGAGCAATTTTGTACGGCCTCATTTGTCTACTACCCCAAAAAGAAACTGATGTCCGGGTGTCTTTTTGCGCCCCTGAAATAGAGGTTTATGGTCTCCCCTTATTGATGGATACCCCGTAGCCGACCCACAGAGGATGTTTTTGCTGTAACCCTGTTTCAGCATTTTAGATAGAGCGGTTATTTGACAATTTTGCACCTAGAGAGGAGGAAGCTTTTTTGAACCTGGCAGACCTGGAGAACAAAACACTGGTGGAGCTGTACCAGATAGCTAAGGAGTTAAATCTGGTTGGTTTTTACAAGCTCCGCAAAAAAGAGTTGGTTTTCGAGATTATGAAAACCCTCACCCACTCGAATGAACTGCTGTCAGCATCGGGAATTTTGGAAGTGCTGCCGGATGGTTACGGATTTCTAAGACCCTTCGCCTACGTTCCCAGCCAAGATGACATCTATGTTTCTCCTTCCCAGATTCGCAAGTTTGACTTGAAAACCGGTGATAAAGTAGCCGGCCAGGTGAGACCACCGAAAGATAATGAACGTTTTTTTGCCTTGCTCAAAGTGGAATCGGTAAACGGCTTTCCGCCGGAAGAGGCATCCAAGAGAATTCATTTTGATTCGCTAACCCCATTGCACCCTGATGAAAGATTTCGCTTGGAAACGGTTTCGAGCGAGCTGGGTACCCGCATGATCGATCTGGTCTGTCCGGTGGGTAAGGGGCAGCGTGGTCTTATTGTCGCCCCACCCAAGGCCGGAAAGACGGTTCTGCTGCAGAAAATAGCCAATGCCATTACCAAGAACCACCCTGAGGTGGAGTTGATGATCCTGCTCATTGACGAGAGGCCTGAAGAGGTAACCGATATGCAGAGATCGGTTAATGCCGAGGTTACCGGTTCTACTTTCGATGAGCCGCCTGAGAATCACGTCAAGGTCGCAGATATGGTTTTGGAGAGAGCCAAACGGCTGGTGGAACACAAACAGGATGTGGTGATCTTATTGGACAGCCTGACCCGGTTGGCCAGAGCTCACAACCTGGTGGTACCGCAGAGTGGTCGAACTTTATCTGGAGGTCTGGATCCTGCTGCCCTTCACAAGCCCAAGAGGTTTTTTGGAGCTGCACGGAATATCGAAGAAGGGGGAAGCCTGACTATTTTGGCAACTACGCTGGTGGAAACTGGCTCAAGAATGGATGACGTGATCTTCGAGGAATTTAAGGGTACCGGCAATTGGGAACTGGTTCTGGATCGCCGCCTGTCAGAGAGAAGGATATTCCCGGCCATCGATCTGAAACGCTCCGGTACCAGGAAAGAAGAACTCCTGATGACCAAAGAAGAATTGGAGTTGAACTGGAACCTGCGCCGCATGTTTGGCAATTATCAGACGGTAGAGACCATGGAGGTCATGACCGAGACCCTTCGCAAAACTAAGTCTAACCGGGACCTGCTTAGGGTGGCACCTATTGTATTCTCTGAGAAATAATCGAAATTAAACGAATACAAGGTATAAACCTGGGCAAAAATAGGGGTAATTGACCCTTATTTTTGTTTGAAGGTGGGAAATATGGTAAAGAAGACCATAATCCTGGTGTTGCTGGTAACCATAGTCCTGACGGGTTGGCCATTACCTGTAAGGGCAGGATGGTCGCAGGATGGTTTCGCACCCTGTATGTCGTCGGTGGCCAGTGATAGCCTTGTTAGAAAATACCTGGTTAAAAGGGGCGACACGGTCTGGGAGATAGCCCGGGCGTCCAAAGTAGACGTTGATATAATTTTGGCCATGAACAACCTGGACAGAACCAGCATTATCCAGGAGGGACAGTACCTGGATATACCCGGGGACAGGCAGAGGCTGCACCGGGTAAAGGCCGGAGACAGTTTGTGGAGAATCGCCGGGATGTATCAGGTTAGCGTCAGTCAATTAATCACGGCTAACAAAGAGATAAAAGATCCCTCAAAACTGAGAATTGGACAGATGATTAAAATCCCTTCGCCGTCCAATCTAACGAGAATGACGATGGCATACCCGTCCCGGAGCGTAACCGGCTTATTTGTCTGGCCAGTATTTGGGGAAATCAGTTCCGGGTACGGTTGGAGAAAAGGAGAGTTCCATCATGGACTGGATATTGCCTGTCCGGTGGGGACTCCTGTTCGAGCTGCTCAGGCCGGTATGGTGACTTTTTCCGGAACCAGATCGGTCTATGGTAAGACGATTGTAATCCGGCATGCTAACGGCGCTGAGACCCTGTACGCTCATACCTCAAAAATCATGGTGAAAAAAGGCCAGCAGGTAAAAAGGGGACAGGTTATTGCCCTGGTCGGAATAACCGGGCGCACTACCGGACCGCACCTGCATTTCCAGATAAACTATAACGATAAGACGCTGAACCCTATGGAATACTTGAGATAAGCAAATTTATGGAGTGCATGGCGAGAGATGGTCCCTCGGTTTTCTTAATCGAGGGACTTATTGTATTATTAATGCCATGATGTTAAGGTCGGAGTTAGCGGTTCCGGTTAGCGGAGAATCCATTTATGGAGCGCATTGGAGGAGGGTATGATGTTCAGCACTCTGTATTCAGATAGGAACGGTAAGATGTTGGAAGACAGGCATCTCAGTTTCTTGGGACGGAGTGGCCAACATTGGATTGAAGCGGAAGAGGAGGATATGATACCACTGCCTGAAGGCTGCTCTTTAGTTATGATGCC
>JBLNCH010000065.1:0-3324 GCA_050260485.1 Bacillota bacterium
TGCGCATGTTTTCCAGTTTCTGCTCATTAGTAAGAGCCAGTTGGGAAAGCTGATTGCCAAATATTTCAAGCTGCCGGTTCTGCATGGCTGCCATCTCCCCCATCTGCCGGAGATGGGAAACGTTTAAGGCCTGGAAAGAACGGCTGAGTTCCTCCCGTTCCAGCCTGAAGTTAACGGCAGTTTCTTCCCGGTTCCTGGCTATCTCTTCCCGTAAAGATCTCTCCATCTTATCCTGACTGCCTGCAAGCTGCTGGAACTGCGATTCAATAACCGGGTTTCTTGAAGTCCTCAGCAGCAAGATCAGCAAAACAATAACCAGGCACTGCAGGACTAATACCGCAACAGTCAGGTTCTCCAGCATTAAATCTCCCCCCATTTAAGTGGTCTTGGTTCCTTTCCCGGGAAGCTAATCTTTTTCGAAAACCGTTGGCCTCAGCAAAAAGCCCGTGCAGGTAAATATGCAAGGGCCAAGGTTGATTGATTGAGAGTTTAATCCTATGGTTTTCCGGTAGAATTCTTAATTTTTCCGGCCGATTTTAACAGCGAATTGATCATATGATAAGAAGACCATTCTCCCATGGTTACATATGTGCTGGGTGGTTTCTTAGGAAAAAGAATGCGGTCGATCTGCCGGTTTGAGTATCCTTTGTTAAAGAGATCCACCGCCTTGTCTCGTAGTTCCAGGAGATAGCTGAGCTTGCTGCTAATCAGCTTCTTTCCGTTTTGACGAATACCGGCATGTCCGCAGAATACGGTATCGAAATCAAGCTCCAGTACCCTCCGCAGTGAGGTAATAAACTGTTCGGCAGACTCATCTGGCGCCCATTGAACGGGGTTGGTACTAACAAACAGGTCGCCGGTAAACAGCCAGCCTTTTTCCTTCTCAAAAAAAACTACATGATCCACAGTATGACCAGGAGTCGGGATCACTTCAAATGTATGTTTGTCACGCTCCAGGCGGACAGGCAATGGGTGAGAAACAAACGGAGGATTTGTTCCCCAACTGTACCGGCGGTGCCAGGGGAGTTTTTTCCGCTGGGTGGTAGCCTCCACCGATGCATTATGAATAAAGGCACGCACCCCCTTACTTCGAATCAGCCATGACGACAGACCCACATGATCCTCATGGTTGTGGGTCAGAGCCACCTGTTCAATGGGAACATCCTGCAGGAAGGGGGCAGTCTCCCGGGCCAGACTTCGCGGTCCAGTATCAATCATAAGACCATCAACCACAAAAAAACATGCCTTGAGCGGACTACCGAAAAAACTCAGGGTCCCGCGGACTGATTGAACACCGTCAAAAGTATCAACCGCCAACATTGTTTAGTACCTCCCGCTGTCATTAAAACTGGGCTGTCCCTCACAGTAGCATGTCACTGTGTGAACGAGTATGTTTATCAAAATTAATTCTAACACTAATATTACTTTTGCGTAAAACAGCAGGCAGGACACGGGAAAAGACGGATGCCGGTGTATTATATTATATTATCTTCTCCCTGCCAGCAGCTGAATCCAAGGATTGCGCAATAATCACAGACACGCCCACAAACGCTGATCCTCCTGGATGTAAAAAGCTGCCTATATCCGTCTTTTGCCACGTTACATAAAAAAGCATCTCCCCGCTTACAGAGAGATGCTCCTTCAATGCCCGGTAAATATTTTTACACTCTGATGGAATTAAGATACTCCATGATACCATTGGCAATAGCCTGTGCGGCCATATCCTGGAAGGCCGGGTCGTTCAACAGGACCTCCTCGTTAAGATTGGTCAGGTATGCCGTCTCTATCAGAACAGCGGGAATTTGCGTATAGCGTACTACTATGTAATTATTCTGGCGCACACCGTTGTCTTTCAGCCCCAGTCCCCGCAAAAGGCTATCATAAAGTACACTGGCCAACCTTGCCCGCTCCTCGGCCTGGGCGACCACTATGGGATCGTTTTGATCGACATAGTAGTATACCTCGGTCCCGTTGGTGTCTGAACTGGTGGACCCGTTACAGTGAATACTTACAAATGCTGCGGCCTGCGAAGAGTTCGCAAAACTGACACGGTCATTAAGCGATACATATCTGTCATCATCTCGGGTCATCAATACCTCAAAACCTGCTGCCCTTAACAAATCGGCAGTTTTTCTGGCCAGAGCGAGGTTAACCTCCTTTTCATAACTACCGCTGTACCCCGTAGCTCCCGGATCATGTCCCCCATGTCCGGGATCGAGTACCACCCGGTTGGCTATGGTTGTCGGCAGTGGATGATTATCCCCGGACGGATCAGGTGTCTCCGGCTCAGGTTCCACAACATCATAGCCATCTGGGCCTGTACCGGGGCCGGTGCCGGGATCCTCGGTTTGAGGATTGGTTGGCGTCTCGGACGGCGATGGGATCTCTTCCGCACTGGCAGGCTCGGCAGTCAACACCCGGGCCAAATATCCTGCCAGGTACGCCACTCCTCGCGAGGTCTGAACCTTATACCATCCTTCCTTCTCACCCAGTAAAGGCAGTTGATCACCTTTCTTCACCTGGCCCTGGGTACTGTAGTTGGTCCCCGGACCTTGCCGGAGATTAACCGTATTCCCGGTCACCTCAATCTTTGACCCATTGGTTACACCACTAACTGCGGTACCAGGTGCAGGATCTGCTGCCACCTGGAGATAGTCTGCATGAATCCAGCCGGTTACACCATTGCTAAGACGGATATTAATCCAGGAGGCCTGCTGCCCGAGAACGGTAACCGTTGCGCCCCTGGTGACAGATCCTTTTTTGGCGTACTGCGTACCTGCCCCGGCCCGAACATTAACCACCGAACCGGTAACCGTCCCGGTTTTGGTCTGGACCGTACCCGGACCGGTGTTATCCGGCGGAGTCGCCTGGGAGGCATTGGCAGTTTTTACATAGTCGGAGTGAACCCATCCAGTAATCCCGCTCTTCAGCCGGATGCTCAACCAGTCTCCGTTTCGGCCGACAATATCCACCTGGGCTCCCTTCAACAAGGAACCCTTTTTGGCGTAATCGGTTCCCGGTCCCTCCCTTATGTTCAATACTGATGTGGCGACAATCCCGGTCTGGGCATAAACTTCCGTCGCAAAAAGGCCCATGCATAGAAGTAAGGGCATGATCAACAGCAGATATTTTCGGATAACATTGTAAAATTGGACAAACATAGCAAGTACTTCCTCAGTTTTTGCTCATGTTTGCCATTTCGACATAAGCCTTCCGTCATCCTGCATAATAGGGATGAATTTTGTTGGTAAATAGTTACTCTTGAGAAAGGTCTCGCTGAGGAGTAATATGGTGATGTTCACCTGCGTGTGTAAATTTTGGAGG
>JBLNCH010000066.1:0-3881 GCA_050260485.1 Bacillota bacterium
AAGGTGTATCACGGATTGGAACGGGATGATACAGCAGAACGGTTCCCGGGTTCCATTACATCCAGAGGGGGAGGATTATGGTGAGAAGGAAACTGATAACGACCAGAAACACTATAACGTAAAGCAATATACGCTGGTTGCGCCTTTGCATGCCTTTGTTCATAAAAGCCATCTGAGCACCTCCCAAACAAAATCTACGCGGTAATTGTATTTGAAATTATATAACGGAATCGAAATGTCCTTCAAGAAAAGATAAAAGCCTGGCATGGATTAATCCTTGGCAGGCTTTTCAATTTGATTCGAGGATTTGTTTTACTATACTGTTGACCAGTTTTCCATCAGCCCGGCCTTTGGTCTGCGGAATAATGGATTTCATTACTTTGCCAATATCTTTGGTACCCGTGGCCTGGGTATCCTTGATAACCTGAAATACCAGGTCCCTAATCTCTTCTTCAGTCATCTGTTGGGGGAGGTAGGTCTGAAGATACTCAATCTCTTCTTTAATCCTTCTCACTGCTTCTTCCCTGTTGGCTCGCTGGTAATCCGGGATGGCATCCTGCCGCTGTTTGATCTCCCGGGCAATAACCCCTAGAATCTTCTCGTTGCTGAGCTCACGCTGTTTCTCTATTTCTTCATATTGAATAGCGGCTTTTAAGAGTCTTAACACAGATAATTTGGTCTTTCCTTGGTCCCCTTTCATCGCCGCTATCATATCAGCGGATAGAGAATCCTTCAGGGTCATCTGTTACCTCCCTAGTTTCTTCTTCTTTTTCCTTGCGGCTTCAGCCTTCTTTTTCCTTCTGACGCTTGGCTTGTCGTAATGCTCATGTTTTCTCATTTCCTGCATTATACCTGCGCGCTGGCAGGAGCGTTTGAACCTCTTTATAGCACTATCCAAAGATTCATTTTTTCCGACTTTAACTTCGCTCATCTTTTCCCTCCCCTCCGCATATAGCCATTGCAGCATACCTATTTATTCTACTCCTTGGCCCACCCCAACGTCAAGCCAGTCACTCCTAGTCCATTTCCTTACCGCCCATGAGATGGTAGTGCAAATGAAATATTCTCTGTCCTGCCTTCTCTCCGCAATTGGTCATTAGCCGGTAGTTGCCATTCAGACCAACCTGCCGTGCAATTTCTCGGGCCCGGAATTGTATATATCCCAAAAGTTTGAGATCAGACTCTTTAATGTCCTCCAAGTTGATGATATGTCTCTTGGGCATCAGCAGAATATGGACAGGTGCCTGGGGGTTGATATCGTTTATTGCCAGAACATCGTCATCCTCAAACACTATGGCGGAACTGATTTCCTTGTCGATTATCTTGCAAAACAGGCATTCAGTCAATCCTTCACCCCCTTTTTGGTTATTGATTCAACGATTATCCGAGTATTCCTCCCCGGTTTATAAACTTCCTTTGGTTTTCCCGATGCCCGTCAGCGCAACTACGCTGGCCACATGATTCAGGGATTGTATTGTCTAATATATTTTAATTGTTTTAATGTTTAGAAATCAAGTTAACCGACGTTATGGTTCGACAATTTTTCCCAGCAAAGAGGAGCCCTGAACCCCGTAAATACTGGTTAAATAAAAACAATTAGTAGCCTCAGCCCCTTCAACCACAACATCCACATAGTTCCCGCTCAGACCCCGTAAGCCGCCAGGGGCTGTTTCCTCCGTTAAAACCTCCAGTTGTTCGCCTATCAGGCTCTGCAGGAATCGTGATCGGCGGTGATGCCCCAGTTCAATCAGTTTCTGGCTGCGTTCGTTCTTGATCTCTTCGCTGACCTGATTTTCCATCACCGCAGCCCTGGTTCCCGGGCGGGCAGAAAACCGGAAGACATGCAGGTCATTTAAGGGGCTGTTCTCTACAAGTTGACAGGTTTCCCCGAATTCCCGCTCCCCCTCACCGGGAAAGCCAACCATAACATCGGCGGTCAGGCCTATTTGGGGTTGTCGGTGATAGAGATCAGCCAGGATTGCCAGGTACTGAGCTGCGGTATAATGCCGATTCATGGCTTTAAGGATTTTATCGCTACCGCTTTGCAGTGGGATGTGCAGGTGGTTACACAACCGCGACTCGTTTACCACCAGCTCAACCAAATCTTCGGTGATTTCAGTTGGCTCGACTGAACCAAGACGAATCCGGTAGTCTCCCGGAATCTCCGTGAGAATCAGTTCAAGCAACCTGGTAAGGTCCCAGCCCTCCAGATCCTTGCCGTACTGTCCCAGGTGAATCCCATTTAAAACAATCTCCCGGTAGTCGTTGGCCACCATGCTCTGAACCTCAGTCAACACATGTTCCGGAAGTTTGCTCCTCACCGGTCCTCGAGCCAGGGGTACGATACAGTATGAACAATAGTTTTCGCATCCATCCTGGATCTTAATAAACCCACGGGTCCGCCCGTGGCGGTAGGTATATCTTACCGGCCGCAAACAGCGATCCCCGCTGCCGGTAGGCTCCTCTTTCGACTGCAAATACCGGATCAGGCAATCCACCAGGTATTCCTTATCCTGGTTAGAGATCACCAGGTCCACCTCGGGCAGAGTCATCAGGTCTGATTTGGCCAGTTGAGCATAGCATCCGGTTACCACTACCAGTCCTTGGGGGTTCCTTCTCTTGGCCCGGCGTATGATGGCCCGTGATTTTTTTTCCGCCGTACGGGTTACCGCGCAGGTATTTATAACGTATATGTCGGCCACGCCAGAGATATCCACGATTTGATACCCGTGGTGAACGAATTCCTCACTCAAGGCTTCCGTCTCTACCTGGTTAACCTTGCACCCCAGGGTCAACAGAGAAACCCGGTTACCCCCGGGGCAGGGAGCTTTGGCCGGGAAACCCGGTCCGGTGGCAGTATCCACATTCCCGGAGGCCTTTGCATGGTGAATCATCCCAGGGTCTTCCACCTGATTCAGATCTCCTTTCCTTGACTTCCAGGTTCGGTTGTTTCAAACCGAGACAGCTCCTAACCTGAACTGCAACCTCCTAGGTCACCAAGTTCCCACATCAGGATAGACAACGCCACCACCCCGGCAGTTTCAGTTCGCAAGGTACGGGGTCCCAGCCCTGCCGTCCAGATTCCCCTGTCCTCCGCCGTCTGTACCTCAGACTTGGAGAAACCTCCTTCTGGTCCGATGAATATGATCGTACCCTGCTCTGCCATTGTTCTGCGGTGCTGGTTTATCAAATCCCCCAACCTGTTCGTTTTCCGCTGTTCATAAAACAAGATACCGGGCCTTCCCGCAAACCGATCCAGGACTTTGTCTAAACGGGACACCTCTTCCACTACCGGGGGTTTAGTCCGTCCACACTGTTTGCAGGCCTCAAATGATATCCTGTTCCAGCGCTTTACCCTATTTATTGCCCTTTCGCCCTCTAATCTGACCACTGAATGCTCAGTCTGGACTGGTATAATCCGGCTTACACCCAATTCCACCGACTTCTGTATTATGTAATCCATCTTCTCCCCTTTGGCCACCCCCTGGACCAGGGTTACAACTACCGGGGGTTCAGCCGCAGTCGGCTTGCGGGACAACACCTGCCCGGTAACCGCGGAGCTGGTCACGGTAAGGAGTGTAACCTCGTACTCATATCCGGATCCATCGAATACACCGACCACATCACCGGGCTGTAATCGCAGGACAGTGGCCATGTGCCGGGCTTCCTCTCCACTTATGTATACCTGGTTGCCTTTTATGCCGTCTGAAGCAATACAAAAACGGTGCATGATACTATGATCTCCTAACCAGAACGGCCACCCAATCCTCTTCCTGGCAAACCTTCTCCAAATCGAGTCCCCGCTGTTGCATAATTTCCTGCAATTGGGGCCACTTTTCCCGGCTGATGCCGGCTGCAATTATTTTTCCGCCAGGCCGGGT
>JBLNCH010000067.1:0-2735 GCA_050260485.1 Bacillota bacterium
CACTTCTTTAACCCGGCACTGGTTATGAAACTGGTCGAAGTAGTAAAAGGACCTCACGTTTCTGATGAAACCGCCAATACCGTGATGGAAGTCAGCAAAAGCATGGGCAAGATCCCGGTGCTGCTGAATAAAGAGATATACGGATTCCTGGTAAACCGGATTTTGGGTGCTATCAATAAGGAAGCCTTCTACCTGTACGACATGGGTATCGCATCTTATCAGGATATTGACACCGCAGTGGTTTATGCCCTGGGTCACCCTATGGGACCCTTTAGATTGATGGATTTGACCGGGATCGACCTGGCATATTATATTGGCACCGAGCGTTACCAGGAGACTGGAAATCCAGCGGATAAACCGTCCTCGATTGTCGTAGAAAAGTTTGTGAAAGGTGAATGGGGACAGAAAACTGGTAAAGGATTTTACGATTATACTAAGAAATAAGTATATAACCAATCATTTAAATTTTTAAACGTAGGGGGTATAATTAATGGAATTTACCAAGCTGATAGTCGAAAAGAAGGATGGTTATGTGGTAGCGGCGATCAATCATCCGCCTGCCAATGCCATGGCCCAGGGGGTTCTCCTAGACCTGAATGCCCTGCTGGACCAGTGTCTGGTGGATGATGAGGTAAGGGCTATCATCATTACCGGAAGCGGTAATAAGCTGTTTTCCGCCGGGGCAGATATTACGGAATTTGCCAATTTGCAGGCGGGCGGTAAACCTCAGATCCACGGTGTCGATGTCTACTTCAAGATTGAAAAGTATCCCAAACCAATTATCGCAGCTATTCAGGGCGGTGCCTTCGGCGGTGGTCTGGAACTGGCCATGGCCTGTCATATCCGTTATATGTCGGCCTCGGCCCAGGTGGGACTGCCGGAGGTCAAGCTCGGGATTCTACCAGGGTGGGGCGGCACCCAGCGCTTGCCTCGCATAGTCGGAAAAGCTAAAGCCCTGGAAATGATGTTGACCGGTGACTTCATCAGTGCCGAGGAAGCGCTGCAATTAGGACTCGTAACCAAGGTATTCCCCCGCGAAGAGGTTCTGGCTGAAGCTGAGAAATTCGCAGCCCGGCTGGCCAAAGGCGCACCTATCGCTATGAGAGAAATACTGAGAGCAGTTAACGAAGGCCTGGAACTGACGGTAGAAGAAGGAATCAAGATCGAACAGCAAGGTTCTGCAGCCTGCTTCGCCAGCGAGGATGCCAAAGAAGGCTCCATGGCCTTCCTCCAAAAGAGACCTGCTGTGTTCAAGGGGAAATAAGGCTTAGCTCGAAAAACTTCATCCTTATAACAAGAACATATGTCCAAAAACCCGCCACCCATCCGGTGGCGGGTTTTCTATTCCTCCCGGCTCATAGCTGACCGTTGTTACTTTTTGTCATCCGCAAATTTTTCTAATTTTCCTCTAAGCCAGCCTGTTTTTGTAATAGTATTTGGACATTCGTGCAGGAATTTGATGGGGATTGGCGAAATTCAAAACTATTATAGTAGGATTTGACCAGCTCGTATTTAGGGGGTTGTACATATGAAGGAACCATCTAACAGTGGTCAGGTGGTCGTAATTACCTCGGGCAAAGGGGGTGTAGGTAAAACCACTACTGTAACCAACGTCAGCATGGGACTAGCCAAAATCGGATGCAAGGTCGTTGCCATGGATCTGGATATTGGTCTGAAAAAGCTTGATCTGATTATGGGTCTTGAGAACCGTGTCATTTACGATATCGTTCAGGTAATCGAGGGTGAATGCACCTTGAAACAGGCGCTAGTCAAGGATCGGCGGTTTCCAAACCTTTTCATGTTGCCGGCGGCCCAAACCAGGAACAAGGACGATATAACCGAGGATCAGATAAAGAGTCTGTGTGCGGAGCTTAAACACGAGTTTGATTTCATTCTCATTGATTGCCCCGCCGGAATAGAGCAGGGCTTCCGAAATGCCATTGCGGCTGCTGATTGGGCAGTAGTGGTAACTAACCCGGAAGTATCAGCGGTTCGGGATGCGGACCGCATAATTGGCATGTTGGAATCAGCCCAGTTTAAGGACATTAAACTGGTAATCAACCGTATCAGACCAGAAATGGTTCGGGACGGGGACATGCTCAGCATTGACGATCTCTTGAATCATCTATGTATAGATTTGATCGGCATTGTGCCCGAGGACGACGGGGTAGTAATATCTACCAACACCGGAGAACCCATCATTCTGAACCAGCGTTCTATGGCAGGACGCGCCTTTCAAAATATTGCCCGTCGTTTTAATAAAGAAGAGGTCCCTTTCCTGAATCTTAATCATACTGATTCGTTATGGGACCGCATCAAAAGTGTATTCTTTAGTAAGCAGGTCGGCTAGAGGGAGGGTGTGATTGTTCATGTTGGATTTCGCTCGAAAAAGAGGGAGCGCTACCAGCCGAAGTAAAGCAAATGATCGCCTGCATTCGGTCTTGGCGCATGACAGAATTGGAACCTCTAGCGGTATCATGGAGCAGATGAAAAAAGAGGTCATTCAGGTTATACGCAAACACATAGATACCGACGAGCCGGAGGTTAATCTGACTTCCCGGGGCAGACAGTCGGTGTTGGACATTAATATTCCGTTAAAAGGCAGGTAGTATAGAGTTGGCAGTCGTAGAGATAAAAGGACAAAATGGCGGCTTAATCTTTGTTTTTGGTCCAGGCACTATTGATGAGTACACTGCTGAGCTCAAAAGCCGTTTGACCGCCAACCCCTTATTATT
>JBLNCH010000068.1:0-2852 GCA_050260485.1 Bacillota bacterium
TGATACCGGGGCTCCGGTCGGTCCACCCTGGATAATCGGCGGGTGGGAATCTTTGTGACTCCGGCAGGCCAGAACTACCGCATCCTTCCCTTCCCCCAGAATCGCTTTACTGGGAGCCGCATTCAGAGATGTCATAATCTCTTCTTCCGTGTACTTGATGACACGGCCGGTATCCATACAATAAATTCCGCATTCTACCAGCATCTCCAGGCCGGCCTTAAAAAGGTTGTCAATCAGGGTCTTATCTGTAGGGATAAGGACCTTTTTATCCATTTTTATGCCGTACTTTTCTTTAAGCCTGGTTGCGGTCTGCGGGATAATCTTGTTATCCCAGTCTTGTTCGTCTACTTTCGGACCTGACTTAGCCCGGTCATAAACGTCGAAAACTGTGACCTTTTTTGCAAGGGCCATTACATGTTCCCTCCTTCCGTTATTATCTGATCATCAGTTCCTTAGCTTTGGCGATAGCCTCGGCAGCGTTCTCACCATAAGCATCGGCACCTATTTGGTCGACCCACTCCTGGGATACAGGAGCGCCGCCAAACATGCATTTAATCTTATCGCGGGCGCCTTCCTCAATCAGGCCCTTGACTATGTCCCGTTGAGCAGGCATGGTTGTGGTCATCAGGGCTGAACCGGTAATGATATCCACGTCCAGCTCGATTGCCTTCCTTACGACTTCATCAACAGGTACATCCCGGCCCAGGTCTACTACCTCGAAACCGCTGGCGGCCAACATGGTTTTCACGATATTCTTCCCAACGTCATGAATATCGCCCTGTACCGTATGCACGATAACCTTGCCCACCTTGGTCTTGTTGCGGTCTTCTTCCAGCATGTCTGCTGTAAGGATGGCCACAGCGGCTTCGAAGGCCTCAGCTGCCAGAAGAATCTGTGGTACGAACATTTCACCTTCGTCGAACAGTTCGCTGATGGTGTTCATACCCTGGCCCAGGCCCTCCTGGATGGCTTCCATAACCGGGATCCCCGCTGCCTTGGCCTCTTTGGCAGCACCCTCTGCCATCTCCTTGTCAAGCTGCTCGATGGATTCCTTCAGTTTGCCTAAAATAGCCTCTTTACTCATGTGGTTTATCCACCTCCCTTCTCCAACGTCACCACGCCAATACCTATTGCAAGAATGATGCCAACTTTTTGCCTGCCCATTTACTAACGTTTTTAGCCATTATGGAGTTATCACATCAAATCGTGATTCTATCAGGAATCTAATATTCTTTCCTGGCCTTTTTGCAAAAAGCCAACAGTGGCAAGGTTTTAACCCAATGATTCAAAAAGGAATCACGATATTCCGTGATTCCTTTTAATCAGAGAGTATGAAGTTAGAAGAGTATCCCTAGAATCTGCTTTAGCCATCAGTTGGTCTCATGGCTGATTACCTGCGGAAAGACTTGACCGGCAGGTCGGAATCATCACCCCGCAGGTGGAAGGGTACTGCTGTTACTACTACGTCAGTCTGGAATACCAGCATATTCTGCAGAATCAGAGCTGTCTGGTTGTGCAGGAACCGGTGCCACCATTTACGGGTGACAAACTCCGGGATGAGAACAGTTACAACCTCCCCGGGCGCCTTGTTATTATCAACTTCAACTATGTACTCGACCAGTGGATCCAGGACAGCTCTGTAAGGAGATTCCATAATCCGCAGTTTAACTCCGGGGTTCCACCGTTCCCATTTCTTCCGAAACTTTTCGGTAAAATCCTTGTCTGTTGAAATATGAACAACCTCAACATCTCCGCTGATGCCCTTGGCGTAATCGATGGTGTTGGCCACTACGTTAGTCAGACTGGCTGCCGGGATAATGATTTTGTGATGAATGCCAGGTAAGTTATGATAGTTGTCGAAGTCTAACTGTTCTTTAATATCCTGATAGTGATTGTTGATTGCCCTATAGCCCCAGACCAGAATAGGCACCAGCAGAACAACCACCCAGGCCCCGTGAGTAAACTTGGTCACCCCGATAACGATGGTTGCTGTGCCATTAAAGATAGTCCCCAGTCCGTTCAGAAAAAGCCCCATCTTCCAGTTACCCGTCTTTAACTGAAGCCATCTCCTGACCATACTGAATTGGGCAATGGTGAATGAAGTAAATACGCCAACCGCATATAAAGGAATCAGCCGGGTTGTAATTCCGCCGAAAATCACTAACAGGATAGCAGCCAATACCCCCAGAATGATAATGCCGTTACTATAAACTAAGCGGTCACCACGCAGGGCAAGGGACCTGGGCATGAATCCATCCCGCGCCATCAGGGACACCAGCATGGGGAAGCCATTAAAAGCCGTATTTGCAGCTAACGCCAGGATTAGGAAGGTAGTGGCCTGAAACAGATAGTAAACAATACCTTTACCAAATACGGTTTCAGCCACCTGAGAAATTACAGTCATTTCCTCTGAGGGTGATGTGTGCAATACAACGGTCAAAATACCGAGGCCGCTGAACATAATCAACAGCAGCAACGCCAGGATAAACAGTACTTTCTGAGCGTTGCGTGTTTCGGGCACTTTGAAATTAGGTACGGCATTACTGACCGCCTCCACCCCAGTCAATGCAGAACAGCCTGACGAAAACGCTCTCAGGGACAGCCAGATCAGAGCCATGGTGTCAATCGGATGGGCCGGCGGTGCCGGAAATTTAGGGGTAGGAACCGGTTGTTGAAGAATGAGGAACTTGTAAATGCCGACTATAATCAGCGACAGCATAGCAAATATAAAAATGTACGTAGGGAAGCTGAAAACCGTGGCTGACTCGGTGATTCCCCGCAGGTTTAATATTACCAGCACAGCTATTACAGCCAGACAAACGGCCACCCTGTGCTGGTACAGAGATGGAATA
>JBLNCH010000069.1:0-9528 GCA_050260485.1 Bacillota bacterium
AATTCCCTCCGCATTCTTACTCCTTAGAAAGGAGGTGATCCAGCCGCACCTTCCGATACGGCTACCTTGTTACGACTTCACCCCAATCACCAACCCCACCTTCGACGGCTGCCTCCCAGCACTCAACTAGTGAGAACTCCTTCTATGGTCTTCTCTGCTGATTTCAGCTTAAACCTTCAATAGTTTTCTCACCACTTGAGTGCCGGGTTAGCCCACCGGCTTCGGGTGTTGCCGACTTTCGTGGTGTGACGGGCGGTGTGTACAAGGCCCGGGAACGCATTCACCGCGACGTGCTGATTCGCGATTACTAGCGATTCCGACTTCATGCAGGCGAGTTGCAGCCTGCAATCCGAACTGTGACCGGCTTTTTGAGATTTGCTCCACCTCGCGGCTTCGCTTCTCTCTGTACCGGCCATTGTAGCACGTGTGTAGCCCGGATCATAAAGGGCATGATGATTTGACGTCATCCCCACCTTCCTCCGGTTTGTCACCGGCAGTCCTGCTAGAGTGCTCAGCGCTACCTGTTAGCAACTAACAGCAAGGGTTGCGCTCGTTGCGGGACTTAACCCAACATCTCACGACACGAGCTGACGACAACCATGCACCACCTGTCTCAACGCTCTCCGAAGAGCACTCCAGTGTTTCCACCAGATTCGTTGGATGTCAAGACCCGGTAAGGTTCTTCGCGTTGCATCGAATTAAACCACATGCTCCACCGCTTGTGCGGGCCCCCGTCAATTCCTTTGAGTTTCAGCCTTGCGACCGTACTCCCCAGGCGGGGCACTTATTGCGTTAGCTGCGGCACAGAAGGGGTCGATACCTCCTACACCTAGTGCCCATCGTTTACAGCGTGGACTACCAGGGTATCTAATCCTGTTTGCTCCCCACGCTTTCGCGTCTCAGCGTCAGGGTCAGTCCAGAAAGCCGCCTTCGCCACCGGTGTTCCTCCTGATATCTACGCATTTCACCGCTACACCAGGAATTCCGCTTTCCTCTCCTGCCCTCAAGATGCCCAGTTTCAAGTGCAACCCCGGAGTTGAGCCCCGGTCTTTCACACCTGACTTAAGCACCCGCCTACACGCTCTTTACGCCCAGTAATTCCGGACAACGCTCGCCCCCTACGTATTACCGCGGCTGCTGGCACGTAGTTAGCCGGGGCTTTCTCCTTAGGTACCGTCACCCCTGCTCATTTTTCACAAGCAGGGACTTCGTCCCTTAGAACAGAGCTTTACAACCCGAAGGCCTTCTTCGCTCACGCGGCGTCGCTGCGTCAGGGTTTCCCCCATTGCGCAATATTCCCCACTGCTGCCTCCCGTAGGAGTCTGGACCGTGTCTCAGTTCCAGTGTGGCCGTACACCCTCTCAGGCCGGCTACTGATCGTCGCCTAGGTAGGCCATTACCCCACCTACTAGCTAATCAGACGCGGGCTCATCCTTAAGCGGTAGCATTGTTAAGAGGCCACCTTTCCTGCCAGAAACATGTGTCCCCGGCAGCGTATGCGGTATTAGCAGTCGTTTCCGACTGTTATCCCCCTCTTAAGGGCAGATTACCCACGCGTTACTCACCCGTCCGCCACTATCCGCCACTCAACTCGCTGCCCACTTCCTCTGTTAATCCTAAATGAGCACTGAGTTGAGTGGCGGACCGTTCGACTTGCATGTGTTAGGCACGCCGCCAGCGTTCGTCCTGAGCCAGGATCAAACTCTCCATAAAATTCTTTCCCAGCTTAACTTAGCTGTCTTCTTCGCTTGCCAAAATTACTTGGCTCTAGTGCCCGCTCTTGCGAGCTTTTTATTTGCACTAGGTTCCACTGTTTAGTTTCCTAAGATCAGGTGCGCTTCCCGCGCGCAAGATTTATCTTATCATGTCTACCCTTGTCGTGTCAAGGGTTCGCCTAGGAACCTGCTCCCTCTTACTATTATATGTCCCTAGTACCATTCTTTTCTGCGGCCTCATCGCCGCGAAAGTTATATTATCACGCCCCTCTGTCACCAGTCAAGGCCTTTTCTGTCTTTTTTTCTCGCGTTTATTGGCTGGGCAAGTTCCTATAACGAATCAACCATAGAAACTCCGACGAAAACAATCTATATCAGTTTTTCTTAATGCTCTTTCTTCTTTTTTATACGCTCCACTTTTATAGCACAGTCCGGGCATACAGTCTGACAAATGCCACATCCCGTACAGCCTTCCTTGTCTTTCAGAAAAACAGTAGGGGTTCCGTAAACCCCCAGTCTATCGGACCAGACGAGAACTCCGGTAGGACATTTTTCTTTGCAAAGCCCACAGCCCTTGCAGAGTTCGGGGAACAGGTGAAATACTGCCTTATTGGCTTTTTCGGTCATTACATCGAAACTGCGCAGACCTTTTCCCCTCCTTTCAGCTTATTCTGAATCAGAACCCGGCCAATCTCGATGGCCTTGAAGTTCATTTCTCTTAGTTCGGGGCTTTTCTCAAATTTATATCCCAGTTTCTTTTCTAATGCAGAACGAGCGACCTCTACCGGAATCATTTGGGTCAACTCCAATATTGCTCCCATTATAATCACGTTAAAAACACGGGTATTCAGTTCCTTGGATTTTTCAACCGCAGGTATATCAAGGGTCATTTTATACTGCGTTGGCAGGTCCCCTTCCCTTACTTCGAAAGAGGAGTCATACACAAAAATCGTATCGTGCCCCGAATATATGTGAGTCCTGATCATGGCTCTCTGACTAAGGGCCACTACCACATCAGCCTTATTGAACTTGGGCGCGCCGATCCTGCGGTCGCTGACCTGTAGGAAGGCAATCGACACCCCGCCTCTTTGTTCCAGGCCGAAGTTCGGAATATATATGGCCTGCTTTCCTTCATCATAAGCAGCTTCGGCCATAATCTCAGCAACTGACTGGACCCCCTGACCACCTTCACCGGCCAGTGCTACCCGGACTAAACCCATGCTAATCCTCCTTCCTGAATGGACTCTTCAGCTCGCCTACCGGATAAAAAGCTCCCATCTTATCCTCTAACCAGTCCCAGGTCTGTTTGGCATTAGTTCTCCAGTTGGTAGGACAGGTTGACAATGCTTCAACAAACGAAAAACCATTCCCCTCCATCTGGTTCTGGAGGGCCTTCTTAATAAAGCCCTTTAGTTGACGGTATTTCGCTACGGTTCCCCGGGCGACATAAGCTCCATCACCCGTTATACTGCTTATCATCTCCGGGCCCATGGTAGGATGACCGGTCAACTGGGGATCACGGCCAAAAGGAGTGGTCTCGGTTTTTTGTCCCGGAAGAGTAGTCGGTGCCAATTGCCCGCCGGTCATGGCATAGTTCGTATTATTGGCCAGTATCAGGGTTATCTTCTCGTTTCTGATCGCCGAGTTCACCAGGTGCTGCGACCCTATGGAATACCCGCCACCATCTCCCATATAACCAATACAGATCAGCTCCGGCCGGGCACGCTTCATCCCCACCATCACCGGCGTAGTACGCCCGTGGTGGGTCTGGGTACTATCTATGGCAAAGAAATTCCATGATAACAAAGAACACCCGATATCACACCCGTAAACCGTCTGGTTTTGAATACCAAGGTCGTCAACTGCCTCTCCCAGAGCCTTTAGTATCAAGGGATGACCACATCCCGGGCAGAACTTGTGTGGCTTGGATGGCACATACCAGGTTTTTGGCATAGCCGGCTGTGTCATGTACATTCCCCTTTCCTTAATTAATGAGGCTCTTAACCTTACTTATTATGTCCGCGTCAATGATCCCGACCCCCGGCATCAACAGTGTCTCTATTGGCACGACTTCTCCATACATCTCCTGCTGGAGAAGCCGTACTAACTGACCGTACGCGGACTCCACCACCAGCATTTTTTTCACCCCTGATCTCAAAATTTCACGCAGCTTCTCAGTAGGGAATGGTCGCAGGGTTATCGGCCGGAAGGCACCCGCTTTTATTCCTTGTGACCGCAAAGCCATCACTGCATCGTCGGTGGAACGTGAAACCACTCCGTGTGATACCACTAGAATTTCGGCATCATCACACGCCCGGCACTCGTATTCCACCAGTTCAGAGGCTATCCGCTCATACTCTGCCTGTAACTGTAGAACCACGTCATACAGTTCTTCTTCCATGCTGTATATGTTGCATAGATGCTGCGGTTCCCGATCGATCCCGATCTGTCCTGGCAGCCCGACCATTGGGCTGGGCTTAATTATTTCAATATTTCTCTCCGCTGGATCGTAAATCTCCAGGGGTTCCCTCATCTTGGCCTGGTACCCGTCCCCCAGAACAAAGGTGGGGAACCTGTATTTCCAGGCGGTATTAAAGGCTTTAATTGTATAGTCATAAATCTCCTGGTGGGATGCGGTTGAATAGACGATGCGGTGACCTTCGCCATTACCACCGTAAGTAGTCAGGGTAACCTCCTGCTGCGAATATATGACTGTCCCGGAGGAGGGGCCACCTCTCTGTTGAATAACAGCTACGATTGGCAACCGCATAGCCTCCGCCATACTGAAAGGCTCCTGCATCAGGGTGTTCCCAGGGCCTGCGGTCGCGGTAAACGCTTTCTTGCCTGCGATTATCGCACCGCAAACGGTGAAGCCCGCCGAGATCTCATCCTCGGTCTGCAGAAACCCGCGGTTGTACTTGGCTCCCAACCGGGTCCAATAGTGCATGATCTCGTTCTGAGGGGTAATCGGATAGCCAAACATGATATCTGCTTCAGCGGCCAGTGCGGCCCAGGCCACGGTTTCGTTTCCGGTCATAAATACCTTTCTGGTTCCAGTAACCGGCTTCTCCATATAAAGCACCTCCTGTTCCTATTAGTTTGAGGCTGAAAGCGAATAATAATTCTCACCACATGGCCCCGGGCATATAGCGGGTTATTGCCTTGATCTGCGACGGGTTCAGGCCGGTTGCCAGTAATTTCGGTGCCAGTGTTTTTTCAATAGCGGTATATATTATCGGTAAGTTCAAGATTACACCGGCCTCTTCGATAATCTGCAGCCCTTCGGTGACGAATTCAACCGTGGTGAGGTCACCCAGGTGTGAGTTGTTAATCAGCCCGTCGACCCGCTGCAGACCTTTGACATAGTCAACTATGTCCCTCACCGTGGAGGTCATGGGACGGCCGGTGTTTATTACCGCCCATACATTCAGCTCCGGGGATTCCAAAGCCCCTTCCACTAAATTGAGCGAGGCTGCCCCATGCACCCCGTAGCCCACATCGATGATTATGTGTCCTGGTCGCCACATAACCCAGCGTGCCGGCGGGTTAACCAGGCTGCCGGTTTCCCCCAGGCCGAAACTGTCCTCTCTTCCCCAGGCAATAACCGTCAATCCCTGTTGCTTAAGAAAGTCTCGCAGTGCCCGCAGGGTATAAAACGGCTCCACAAAGTCAAGGTCGACCAGGGTCACTTGATCCGAGGTTTGACGTAATTCAAGAGCCCGGTTGATGGCCAGTTCGCTCTTTCCGCTGGCGTACTCTCCTATGTAGGCTTCTACTATTCTGGTTCCGGCGTGTAGAATAATTACACCTCCAGGGAAATCAATACCGGTGTGCAATATAGAGCCGTGATACTCTTTATAAGCCGGGGAGGCGCAGTAAAACCGCTAATAGTCTTCCTGACTTTTGAGAATTAGATTCTAGGCCTGGGCTGCGAGGGGAACTAGCCGCATAATGGTGAATGCTTTCTTGTGCGAGAAGTAATGTCGGAGCGTGAAAAAACAGAATTTGTTGCGTATTATATGTGCTGAGACGTTTAAAGCCCCGTGAAACATGGTTTTCACGGGGCTTCCCTGCTTTTGCTTCTATCTGCTGCATGCAGCCAGTAGTTTTTATCCGTTGGCGAGTCTCTTGTAGTTTTCATACCTTTCCCGTGCGAACTTTTCAGCCTGTTCAAACAAAACCTTGGCCCGATCCGGGAAGGTGGAAACCAGCGAAGAGTACCTGGTTTCTCCCATGATGAAGTCACGATAGGAAGCGGTAGGTTCTTTCGAGTCAAGTATAAATGGGTTTTTGCCCTCTTCCTTAAGCAGCGGATTGTACCGGTATAGATGCCAGTAGCCCGCAGCCACCGCCATCTTTTGTTCGATCTGGGAACAACCCATGCCCAACTTCAGGCCGTGATTGATGCAGGGTGCATATGCGATGATCAGGGATGGTCCCGGGTAACGTTCAGCCTCCACAAGGGCCTTGATTAGCTGGGTCTGGCTAGCCCCCATAGCCACCTGCGCCACATATACATATCCGTAACTGATAGCCATCAGGCCCAGGTCTTTCTTCTTGGTGACCTTGCCAGAGGCGGCAAACTGGGCCACCGCACCGGTGGGGGTTGACTTCGACGATTGGCCACCGGTATTGGAGTAAACCTCCGTGTCGAGCACCAGCACATTTACATCCTCATTCGAAGCCAGCACGTGGTCCAATCCACCGTAACCGATGTCATAGGCCCAACCATCCCCACCATATATCCACTGGGATTTTTTCACCAGGAACTCCCTGTTATCGATGATCTCTTTTACTATTGCCTCGATTTTCGCATCCGCGGGCTGATAACTTTGCAGTGCTTTTATTAACTCTGCACTGGCCGGCTTGGAACCCTCTCCATCGAACATTTTGGCCAACCAGGTATCAATGGCATCCCGAACTCCGTCCGGTATATCTGCCTGCAGGAGTTCCCGGCACAAATCGGCCAGCTTGTTCCTGATCTGCTTTACTCCCAGAAACATGCCGAAACCGTACTCGGCACTGTCTTCAAACAGCGAGTTCGCCCAAGCCGGACCGTGCCCGTTCTTATTTGCGCAGTAGGGCATGGAAGGAGCGCTGGCGCTGTATATTGAAGTACAACCCGTGGCATTGGAAGCCATCATCCGGTCACCAAACAGTTGAGTAACCAGTTTTAAGTAAGGGGTTTCTCCGCATCCCGCGCAGGCCCCGGAAAATTCAAAAAGCGGCACCTGGAACTGGCTTCCCTTGACCGTTTCCTTGCTGGTTACATTGTCTTTGGGCTCCAGTTTAATAGCGTATTCCCAGTTCTCGACCTCAGCCATCTGTGATGCCAGGGGCATCATAACCAGGGCTTTTTCCTTGCTGGGACATACCTCAACACAGCTGCCGCACCCGGTGCAGTCCAGGGGTGCTACCTGCAGTCTGTAGTTAAATCCGGCCAATTCCTTACCAATGGCTTTCTTGCTCGTAAAACCAGGGGGTGCATTTTTAACCTCATCCTCGGTCAGGAGGAAGGGTCTTATCGCAGCATGTGGGCAGACATAAGAACACTGGTTGCACTGAATACAGTTGTCTATCTTCCACAGGGGCACATCGATGGCGATACCTCTCTTTTCGTACGCCGAAGTACCCACGGGGAAGGTACCGTCCTCCCGGCCGATAAAGGTGCTGACCGGGAGTTTATCGCCTTGCTGCCGGTTCATTGGTTCCAGGATTTTCTCGATAAATTCCGGTACTTCCTTTTTCTCTTGTGGAACGTCAACCGCATCTGCCCAACTGGCAGGTACCTCAACCTTATTAATTCCCTCGATACCCTTATCGATAGCCAGAAGGTTCATATTGATGATCTTATCGCCCTTTTTACCGTAGGTTTCATAAACCGCATTTTTCATATGTTTGACAGCATCTTCAATGGGGATAATGTTGGCCAGCTTGAAAAAGGCGGCCTGCATGATCATGTTTATCCGGTTGCCGAGTCCGATTTCAGCACCAATACCGACCCCGTCAATGGTATAAACACTTATGTTGTGTTGGGCAATAAACCGTTTCATGGCCGCAGGCATAACCTTCTCCAGCTCTTCCGGAGTGTAAGCACAGTTGATTAAGAAAGTGCCGTTATCCTTAAGGTCTGACACCATGTCATACTTGTCAAGGTACGACGGGTTGTGGCAGGCCACAAAGTCAGCTTTATTGATAAGATATGTTGAGCGGATCGGCTTTTTCCCGAACCTTAAATGGGACACAGTTACCCCGCCCGATTTCTTGGAGTCATAGGCAAAATAGGCCTGGGCATACTGATCGGTATTATCCCCGATTATCTTGATGGAGTTCTTGTTGGCTCCTACGGTTCCATCCGAGCCTAATCCCCAGAACTTGCAGCTTATCGTGCCTTCCGGGGCCGTATCAATCTCTTCTTTGACCGGGAGCGACAGATTGGTCACATCGTCAACTATTCCGATGGTAAAGTGATTCTTGGGGTTATCCAGCTTCAGATTGTCATAAACCGCAATCAACTGTGCCGGGGTAGTATCTTTAGAACCCAATCCGTAGCGACCCCCGACAATGGTTGGTCTGCTTCCGTTTTCAAAGAACGCAGTACAGACATCCTGATAGAGTGGTTCTCCCAGAGCACCGGGTTCTTTTGTCCGGTCTAGGACCGCAATCTTCTTAACGGTATTGGGCATTACGGCCAGGAAGTGTTTTTCAGAGAAAGGACGGTAGAGGTGTACTTTAACCACCCCCACTTTTTCTCCCCGATTATTGAGGTAATCAACGACCTCTTCAGCACACTCACAGACCGAACCCATGGCAACTATTACCCTATCAGCATCCGGAGCCCCGTAATAATTAAATAGCTGGTAGTTTCTCCCCGTCAGTTTGGATATTTCGCGCATATATTCTTCCACAATAGCGGGAATCGCTTCGTAGTACCTATTGGACGCTTCCCGCGCCTGGAAGAAGACATCGGGGTTCTGGTTGCTGCCTCTTGTTACCGGATGCTCGGGATTCAGGGCGTTCTTCCTGAATCTCCGCACCGCATCGTAATCGATGAGCTTGGCAAATTCCTCATATTCGAGAACTTCAATTTTCTGCAGCTCGTGAGAGGTCCGGAAGCCGTCGAAGAAGTGCAGGAACGGCACCCTGCCCTTTATCGCAGCCAGGTGAGCCACCCCGGCCAGATCCATAACCTCCTGCACGCTACCGGAAGCCAATAATGCAAAACCGGTCTGTCGGCAGGCCATCACGTCCGATTGATCACCAAAAATCGATAATGCGTGGGTGGCAATGGCGCGGGCAGTTACGTGCATCACGCCCGGCAACAGCTCTCCAGCAATCTTGTACATATTGGGAATCATCAAAAGCAAACCCTGGGAAGCGGTAAAGGTCGTGGTCAAAGCCCCTGCTGCCAGCGAACCATGTAGAGCACCTGCGGCTCCCGCCTCAGACTGCAGTTCGACAACATTGACCTGCTGGCCAAATATGTTTTTCCTCCCGTTAGCCGACCATTCATCAATGCACTCGGCCATGGGGGATGATGGTGTGATGGGATAAATAGTAGCTACCTCGGTAAAAGCATAGGCAACATGAGCTGCCGCAGTATTCCCATCCATAGTCTTAAGCTTTCTCCCCATACTGTTCTCCTCCAATTTGGAAATAATGACCGTGTTGAAATAAAACGAAATGACGACAGATACAGTTTATTTTACGTAACCAGTCCCGGCTTTTCAATCATCTCTAATGCAACCTGATGCTCGGCCGAGATAAAAGTGATACAATAATTAAAATTATTGTATCATATAAAAGCGGTATA
>JBLNCH010000070.1:0-3561 GCA_050260485.1 Bacillota bacterium
TATATACCGTAAACGGTCCCAGACTAAAAAGCGTCCTATCCATTGTCTAACACCCCCGTTTATTGGAATATCTCTATTGAATTGGTTCCTTACGTCAGGCAATTACGGCAATGAACAACTAATTGCGGTCAGCTCTTCAAATTTTCAAGACTCCGCCGAAAGAAAGTGGCACCGATTTCAGCGCCACCTTCCGAATGGGGAGTTAAGTTTCATCTAAGGTACAACAATTGCGGAAGCTGCAAGCCTTCCATAGATTATTGCTCTACATTCCATTCATAGGAGTCTTCGGGTCTGCCATGAGAAGGTTGGGGTCCAGCATCCCAAATATCATGGCGACATGGGCCACGATCAGGAAAATACTTACCAATGTCGCGTGTAACTTCAGCTTGTCAATTTCATCCCTGTTCTTGCCGATAAGTCCTAACTCCAACAGAGCCATTCCTACAAAGGGAATGATACCTGACAGATAGAATCCCACAGCCAGTACGTCAGCCGGACCTCTCCATCCTCCCGAAGCGGTCAGCGGGATAACCGCATTTGCAAGCAAATAGATGAATACTCCGCTGAAGTAAATTCCTGCTGTAATGCCCGCTGCTTTGTTAACCAATCTGACCGCACCGGTTAGATCACGATTTAACAGAATTACAAACTCGGTAATCGCCAGTGTTTCGGCCAGAATAACCGGTATGGCCATAAAAAGAATCAAATTCCAGGGCTGGTTGGTCGCCAGCAATTCCATGTAATGGGTCATTGTCATCTGAACGTATCCTCCTTACAATAAACAGCATGCTTACGGTCTTCATTGTATTTAGGAGGTTTGAAGATTTTATGAAGTCGAAAGAAATACGCAAAAAAAAAAGGCAGCCCGGTGGCCGCTTTGTACAAGCCAATTTCTTTAGGATTTATATCGACGCTAACTTATTTACTAACTTATACCCGGGTATCCCTTATTGATTTAAATCCTCTTCTACCCGGGCAGTATAACCGTAAAAGTTGTCCCCTCATTCATGACACTATGGGCGCTGACCATACCTCCGTGGGCGTTGACAATGGCTTTTACAATAGCCAGACCCACCCCGGCACCACCAGTTTCCCGGTTGCGGGACTGATCAGCCCGGTAGAACCGTTCAAAAATATGAGGCAAATCCTCGGGTGCGATACCGATACCGGTGTTTTTGACTTTAAGAACAACCTGGTTTTTGTCGCGATTGACCAGTATATCAATTTTCCCCCCAGCCGGAGTATACTTCAAGGCATTAGACAGGAGGTTAACGATCACCTGACTGATCTTGTCCCGGTCTGCAGTCAGAGGGGTAACATTTCCCTGGAGTTCTACCAGAATGTTTTTGTTTACGAAGTCAGCCTCAAAGTTGGTCACTATCTGACGGACCAGTTCCGCCAGGTCGAATCGTTCTTTATTAAGCTTCAAGTTTTCACTCTCATAGTGGGCCAGCTTTTCCAGATCTCCTACCATCCTGCTAATCCGCATGGTCTCTTCATGACAGCTTTTTAACCTGTCAGTGTCCGGCTCCCAGATGCCGTCTATCATGGCCTCTATATGGCTTTGCAGGGTGGCCAGAGGCGTCCTGAGTTCGTGGGCCACATCAGTTGTCAGTCGTCTCCTCAGTTTCTCCTGTTTTCCCAGTCCTTCTGCGAGTTCGTTAATCGTTGTTGTTAGTTCATCTATCTCGATGGTATTGGACACATTCAAAATGCGGCTGTTATAGCGGCCACGCCCAATTTCCCGGGCGGTATTTACCGCTTGCGATATCGGATAGCTGAAGCGCCTGGCTGTGATAGTACCAACCAGCAGTGCTAACATTAGTGAGAATAAACCTACTATCGCCAATATTTTATTTAAGGTGTTGATAAAAGCCAGGTCGTTATCAGTGAAATAAAAAGGTCCATAATACCCTATTTTTACAGTGCCAATTAAAATAGAGTCCCGTTCAAGCGGGTATTCGTCCACAACATAATCACCCTCGAAATTCGGATAACGGCTGATCATGTTTTGGGACATGTGTTCAATCATTTGCGCACAAAGCCCTTCATTATGAACCGTTGCGTCCCAGATGGTGTTCCCTGCTTTGTCTGCCACCTTGACGATAAGGCCCTGCTCCAGGGCATTTATCCCAATGTCTTCAATTGTTGTACTGTTCCACCTGTTCTCATATATATCGAACTGCTGGCTGATAAGGTTCACAATTTCCTGGTTTCTTGCTCTCTGTTGTTTAGTAATATAATCCCTGAATTGTCTTTCAAGAAATACGTTGGTGAGTACACTAAGTAGAGAAACCATAAAAAGCGCCAGCAAAACATAGTAAAGAGATAACCTGGTTTTTAATTTGAGCTTCAGGTTACTCACCACCAAACCTGTAACCGACGCCATGCACCGTTATGATGTATCGAGGATTTTTGGAATCAGTTTCGATTTTTTGGCGAAGGTTCTTTATATGGGTATCAATAATACGGTCATATCCCTCAAAGTCCTGGCCGATAACCAGGCGAATAAGCTCTTCCCGGGTAAACACCTTTTTCGGGTATTTTATCAATGTTGTCAGGAGTTTGAACTCATTAGGGGTAAGGTTGACCCTGTTTCCAGCCTTCCTGACTTCGTAACTTTGATAATCAACCACCAGGTCACCATCATGGAAAGACAACACGCTCGCCAGCGGGGGTGCGTCTTCTTCCGTCCTCCTGAGTAAAGCGGCTACCCTGGCGACCAACTGTCTGGGACTAAACGGTTTGGTGACATAATCATCAGCCCCGATATTCAGGCCAGTAAGGATATCCTGTTCCTTAATTTTCGCGGTGACCATAATTATTGGTACGCGTGACTTCTTTCGCAGCCGGTGGCATATCTCTTCCCCGCTCATATCCGGGAGCATGAGATCCAGGATAACCAGGGATGGATGAATTTTTTCAAATAATGACAAGGCCTCTGTGCCATCAGCGGCGGTGTACACATCATAGCCGCTATTCTCAAGATACGATCCAATTACCTCGGCAATTTTGGGCTCATCATCGACGACCAGAATCCTTTTGGCATTTTTGTACATATGGCCCTCCTAAAAAGTCTGAAGAAAAGGCGAGCTGCGGAAAGGCTCGCCTTATGAATTAGTCTTTTAAACTACATGGTAGCCTGCGTCTTCAATGGTCTCTTTGATTTCATCAAGTTTGACCTGATCCCGATTGAATTCCACGGTAACTTTATTGGCCGACAGGTCAACGTCCACCTTCTCAACTCCAGGCAACGAACCCACTGATTTCTTAACGGTGTTGACGCAGTGCATGCAGGACATTCCCTCAACACTTAAAACTTTTACTTCACTGGCCACTGGAGGCACCTCCTCACTTGTGTTATCGATTAATCGCACTTTGGCTGCAGCAACCCTTTCCCTACCTATCTTACGAGCCTTACTTTTCGGTTTCTCAGGAAGCTTCCATTCCGATAAATCGACCGTAGTCTTGTTAGGATTAAAACTTCTGAGGCTCAAGGAATTGGTTACCACCGACACAGAGCTGAAGGCCATAGCTCCTCCGGCGATAACCGGATTGAGC
>JBLNCH010000071.1:0-5863 GCA_050260485.1 Bacillota bacterium
GGCGAAAAAACATATAACCCATAATGATTTCGGAGCACATCATGAGAAAATGCAGGTCAAGATTATCGGTACTACTGGTTCAGTCTTTCCTTGTATTGTTATGTTTGCTCCTGACCGGCTGCGGTCGTGAAGATGTCCGGAAGCCGCTTACCACTGATAATCTGAATGGTCTGAGGGTCGGGGTAATTGTAGGCTACAGTCCGGATTATCTTCTGACCAAAGATAGTAAGGGCATGGAGATATACAGGTATGATACCTACTCTGATATGTATCTCGCATTGAGTTTTAACCGACTGGATGCAATTGCTACCGAGAGAGAGGATGCTTATTTTATCTGCCGGGAAGAGCCGAGGTTTGAGATAGGCCCGGCGGTTACTGAACCATCAGAGTACGCCTACATGTTTAATGCTGACCGGAACGAACTCCGGGAAGAGTTTAACCGTTTTATTAAGGAGTTTAGGAAAACCGATGAATATGCCGATATACTGAGGCGGGTGGAGGCAGTAAGAGAAGGGCCTTATAAGGCAAAAAAGGTCGAAAACATTGTGACAACAGACCGGGTGATCAAGGTCGCAGCATTTGATGGCTGGGAACCGGTCTCCTATAAAAACACTACTACCGGAGAATGGGAAGGCTGTGATGTCGAAATTATTACTTACTTTGCCAACAGTATAGGAGCCAAGCTGGTTATCGAGGACAAAAGCTGGAACCAGGTACTGCTTGAGGTGGCTAACGGCATGGTCGATCTGGTCCTGAGTCCGGATACCCTGTTATTTGCAAAAGATCTGGAGATGAGCGGTAACATCATTATGTCAGAACCGGTACATATGAAAGACATTGTCCTGGTCATAAACAAGGAGGAGTAGGCATGGAAGGAATAATTCAGAGCATAAGGGATTCCGTCTATCTGAACCTGATTTACGAAGACCGGTATTTGTTTTTAATTGACGGTTTCGGCATGACCCTTTACTTGACGCTGATGACGTTTTTCCTGGGTACGGTTATCGGGGCCGTGTTCTGCCTATTGCGGCGCAGCAAAACCAGCCTGGTTGTTAACACCGTAATCTGGATTAAGAACCTCTTTATCAGGCTGCCAACCCTGGTACTCTTGATCATGTTTGCCTACATGCTGTTTTCCAAGTCTGACATTGATACCGTATTGCTGGCGATATTCGCGTTTGCCCTTAAGACCGGGTCATACATATCTGATATCATGTACACCGCCCTGGAAACCGTAGACAAGGGGGAGATAGAAGCGGGCAGAACCCTAGGAATGTCAGCATTCATGGTATTCAGACTGGTTATACTGCCGCAGGCAATCAAAAGCGCCCTGCCGGTATACAAGAATCAGCTGATAATCACCATGCAGGAAACCTCGCTGGTGGGGTTTTTGGCCATAAATGACCTCACCAGGGCCAGCAGCATCATTTCCGCTCGAACCCTGGACCCGTACATATCCATAATAATTACCGCCGTAGCTTACCTAATTATCGGGGCGGCTGCCAATCTGTTATTCATGCTGGCAGAACGGGATAAGCACCTGCGCCGGGCGGATTTTATAGAAGGGTAGGAGCCATAACATGATATCTGTTCGCAATCTATACAAGAGTTACGGGGATAACCTTATTCTGAAGGACGTCAGCGTCGATATCGATGACGGCGAAGTAGTTGCCATAATCGGCCCTTCCGGGTGTGGCAAGAGTACCCTGATCCGTTGCATTAACCTGTTGGAGCAGCCGGATTCGGGACAGATATTCATCGGTAAAGACGAGATCACCCAAAGGGGAGCCAACATTGATGCCATTCGCAGGAAAATGGGCATGGTATTTCAGTCATTTAACCTCTTTTCCCACCTGACCGTACTGGAAAACGTCATTCTTGCCCCCGTTAACGTATTAAAAATCCCGCAGAAGCAGGCGGTGCGAGAGGCTATGGAGTACCTGGAGATGGTGGGTGTAGCCAACCGGGCGGACCATATGCCGGATCAGCTGTCCGGGGGACAGAAACAGAGAGTGGCTATTGCCCGCTGCCTGGCCATGCACCCGGAAGTGGTTCTCTTCGACGAGCCCACCTCCGCTCTGGACCCCACTATGGTTGATGAGGTCTTATCTGTAATCCGCAAGCTGGTTAAAACCGGTTTGAGCTGCATCATTGTAACTCATGAGATGAACTTTGCCAGAGGTGTTGCCACCCAGGTGTTTTATATGGATGAACAGAGTATATATGAAAAGGGTACCCCGGCTGAGATATTCGATAACCCCAAGAGGGAAAAGACCAGGATATTCATTAATAAACTCAAGGTGTTCAGTGGCGAGTATAATCTTAAGGATCTCGACTTCTATGACATCATGAGAAGTGTAAACGAGTACTGCTCGAAATACGATATGAGCAAAAGGGAGACTAACCGGATCAACCTTATATGTGAGGAATACATAACCAACCTTATGCGCCGCCGGCCATCGAGTGAGACCATAACGGTGACCGTCCGCTATAACGAGAATGATGGTACCAAGGAGATAATCTTCAAGGACAATTTCCCCGCTCTAAACCACCTGGAGAGCGAAAGCTTCGATGAGGTGAGTGCGATGCTCATCAAAGGCTTTGCTGAACAGGTAGAATACCGGCGAACCGACGATCAGAACGTGATCGAACTGCGGCTAGCCTGAAGGCTGGTTGATGATGCGGGAAACGGCGGTTATGATTTCGTTTTCTTTAAGCTTTTTAATGATTTGTCCCTGGGTGGCGCGGCCCTGAACCGGTACTTCCACGGATTCCTGGTGCAGAAATCGGCCGGTTGAGGTCATCAGCAGGAATTCCTCTTCTTCGTTGGTCATCATAACGATACTCAGTTTGCCGGTTCTCGCATTGGTGTTCATCGTCTTTACCCCTTTGCCTCCCCGTGACTGCACAGGGTACTCGTCGCAGGGGGTGCGTTTGGCAAACCCCTTTGCGGAGATCACCAGAACCTCGGAACCTTCACTAACCAGGGTCATGCCAATGACTTGATTATTGGAGAGAGCTATGCCCCTCACACCTTTGCTGCTTCTGCCGGTAGGACGAACATCCGATTCGGGGAATCTTATCAGTATGCCATCATCAGTTGCGAGGAGGATTTCTTCAGTACCGCCAGTAATTCGGGTTTCGAGAACCTCATCGTTATCATCCAGTGTCATGGCAATAATGGCCTCCTGCCGATTGGTATCAAACTCGGTCAGCCGGGTTTTCTTTACTATCCCGTTGCGGGTGGCGATCAGTATGAAGCGATTATCATCAAATTCTTTCAGTGGAGTGATGGACACCACTCGTTCTCCTGGAGCAAGACCTAACATATTGGCCAGGTGGATTCCCCGGCCCTGACTGCCGGTATCCTTGATTTTATGGACCCTGGTTTTGAAAGCCCGGCCCTGATTGGTAATGAATAAAAGCCAGTCCAGGGCATTGGCCATGATAATTTCCTGAATCAATCCATCCTGGCTGCCCACCGGTTGTGGTCTGGCAGAACCCCTGCGTTTGAAGACCAATAAGGAGGAGAACGATTGTTTTTTGATGTAACCGGCCCTTGTAAAAGCCAGAACTGCTTCTTCATCCGGTATAGTATCTTCTGCCGGCGGCTCTTCTACCTTGCGCTGAATCTCAGTATGCCGTGAATCGCCGTAGCGGGACTTGATGTTCTTAAGGTCAGCCTTGATTATCTCCATGACCATCGACTCATCTGCCAGGATCTCCTGATAGTGTTTAATATCCGCCACCAGCTGACGTCGCTCGGACTCAAGATTATTGCGTTCCATGCCGGTCAGTTTCTGCAGGCGCATCTCCAGAATCGCCTGAGCCTGCTGGTCGGACAGGTTGAAACGAACCCGGAGATTGGCCCGGGCTTTGTTTGCATCCTTTGACTCACGGATAACGGTAATTACTTCATCCAGGTTTTCCAGGGCAATCTTGAGTCCCTCCACGATGTGCAGCCTCTTCTCGGCATGCTCCAGGTCATAACGGGTATACCTGGAAATCACCTCTTTACGGTGATCCAGGTAATAGGACATCATCTCTTTGAGGTTCAATTCCCGGGGTTGGCCGTCCACCAGGGCCAGCATTATGATCCCGAAGGTTCCTTCCATCTGAGTATGCTTGTAGAGCTGATTCAAAATGAGCTGGGTATTGGCGTCCCGCTTTAGTTCTACAACCACCCTGATTCCGTCACGGTCCGACTCGTCACGAAGATCGCTGATTCCCTCCACGGTGTTCTTGTCCTTGACCAGCTCGGCAATCCTTTCAATCAGCTTCGACTTATTAACCTGATAGGGCAGTTCCGTAATAACAATAGCTTCCTTGCCGCCCTTCATGGATTCAATCTCTGTTTTCGCGCGCATCTTGATCGATCCGCGCCCGGTCTCATAGGCCTTGACAATCCCTTCGTCCCCCATAATAAGGCCCCCGGTCGGGAAATCCGGTCCCTTTACGTACTTCATCAGATCGCGCACCGTGGCCTGAGGATGATCAATCAGGTGAATAAGGCCATTGGCAACCTCGGTCAGATTATGGGGTGGTATATTGGTCGCCATACCTACAGCGATGCCGGTTGAGCCGTTGATGAGCAGGTTGGGAATCCGGGCGGGAAGCACCACCGGTTCCTGGCGGGTGCCATCGTAATTATCAATGAAATCGACCGAGTTCTTATCTATATCAACCAGCATCTCGCCGGCGATGCGGGCCATCCGCATTTCGGTGTAGCGCAGGGCGGCCGCCGAATCCCCGTCGATCGATCCCCAGTTGCCCTGTCCGTCAATCAGCGGATAGCGGGTGGCAAAATCCTGGACCATACGCACCGCCGCATCATATACCGAACTGTCGCCATGGGGGTGGTATTTGCCCAGGACCTCACCCACCAGATAAGCCGACTTGCGGTAAGGTTTGTCCCAGTCGATGCCGAGATCATGCAGGGCATACAGGATGCGCCGGTGTACCGGCTTCAGACCGTCCCGAACATCGGGCAAGGCCCGAGCCACAATCACACTCATGGCGTAGTCCATGAACGAGGATTCCATCTCCCTGGCCATGCTAACGGGGACCACATTCTCAAACAGGTTCATAAGATTTCTCTCCTTACTCTAAATATCAATGTTAGTCGCCTTCCGGGCGTTCTCGGTTATAAACCTCCGCCGCTCATCGGGGCGCGAGCCCATGAAAAGGGTACAAAGGGAGTCAACTTCCTCAGCCATTTCGATATTAACCTGTTTCAAGCTCCGCTGATCGGGATTCATGGTGGTCTGCCACAACTGTTCCGGGTTCATTTCTCCCAGACCCTTGAAGCGCGATATAACCGGTTTCCCCCGGCTGGTCTTGAGGTATCGTTCCAATTCCGCATCTGAATAGAGATAGAGGTCCTTTTTCCCCTCCCGGATCTTGAACAACGGAGGCTGAGCGATATACACGTAACCATGTTTTATAAGTTGCGGCAGGTGCCGGTAAAGGAAGGTCAAGAGCAGGATGCGGATATGGGCGCCGTCAACATCCGCATCGGTCATGATGATCAGCTTGTGGTAGCGCGCCTGGGTGATATCAAAGTCTTCCGCGATACCGGTCCCCATGGCGGTAATGATGGCCTGGATCTCCTCATTGGACAGCAGCTTGTCGATCCGGGCCTTCTCCGCATTGATGATCTTGCCACGTAAAGGGAGTACCGCCTGAAACCGCCGGTCCCGGCCCTGTTTAGCCGACCCCCCTGCGGAGTCACCTTCAACAATAAAAAGCTCGCTCTCGGCAGGGTTTTTACTCTGGCAGTCGGCCAGCTTGCCGGGAAGCGAAGCGCTCTCCAGGGCCCCTTTGCGCCGGACCAGTTCTTTAGCTTTGCGGGCCGCAATCCGGG
>JBLNCH010000072.1:0-3914 GCA_050260485.1 Bacillota bacterium
ATTCGAACTGGGGGTAAAGGTTTTGCAGACCTCTGCCTTACCTCTTGGCTATGCCGCCTTAAGATACAAAATGGAGCGGAAGACGGGATTTGAACCCGCGACCCTCGCCTTGGCAAGGCGATGCTCTACCACTGAGCCACTTCCGCGTCCTATATGGTGCCTCAGGGCGGACTCGAACCGCCGACACGCGGATTTTCAGTCCGCTGCTCTACCAGCTGAGCTACCGAGGCCTATCAAACGTAATATGGCGGAGCCGACGGGACTTGAACCCGCGATCTTCGGCTTGACAGGCCGACATGTTAACCACTACACTACGGCTCCAGAACGCAAGTATTATTATAGCATCGGGGTTCAATCATATCAAGGGGCTGTAATGATTTTTTGTCAGAAGTCCGTAGCCTTGAAAAAACCGGGTTTATTCGTTTATCAGCTTCTTAATAAAGTTGGGCAACACGAAGGCTGCCTGGTGTATCCCGTCATTGTAATAGTTGGTTTCCGGCTTGGTTTTAAGGTACCGGGCCTGGTCGAAGTCGGCGATCGGGTCATATTTCTTGGAGCAGAGCGTAAAGCTCCAGATGGCACTGGGGTACGTCGGGATATAAGCCCAGTAGACCCGTACTATCGGGAATATCCGGGACAGGTTCTCATACAGCTTCTTGAAGGTGCGCTGGTGAAAAAACGGGGATTCCGACTGGGTTACAAAAATCCCATCATCATTTAGCCGGTCAAAAGTCATCTGATGGAAGTCCTTCTGGAAAAGGACTTCAGCCGGTCCGATAGGATCAGATGCATCGCAGAGGATAATATCAAACTTCTCCTGGGTCGAGCTAAGGAACTTTTCCCCGTCCGCAAATATCAGGCGTGCCCGGGGGTTGCTGAGCTGCCCGGCAACTTCGGGGAAATACTCCTGGCATTTGCGAACCACCATCTCGTCAATCTCCACCAGGGTTACCCGCTCCACCTCCGGATGCTTGAGGGTTTCCCTTACGGTTCCCCCATCACCGCCGCCAATCACCAGAACCTGTTTGGGATCGGGGTGGGTAAACAGGGGCACGTGTCCCAGCATCTCATGATAAATATACTCGTCCTTCTCGGTAATCATAATCGAGCCATACAGCACCAGCATCTTTCCAAATTCATAGGTATCCAGGATGTCAATCCTTTGGAAAGGACTTTCCCCGCTGTACAGCAGCCTTTTAACCTTAATCGTCAATCCTACCCGGTTTTGGTGCAGTTCGCTAAACCATACATTCCACAGGTCTGTCATGGATTCCTCACGAATTCTATCGCTCGACATTCCATCCATTCCCCTTTCATGATTTTTAACCCTAGTCAATAACAATGGTTCTGGCAGGAGCCAGTCCATTGAAGTTGGTGGCACTGCACCCGGTGTATGCTCCCATGGCGGGAACCACCAGCATGTCACCAATTTCCAAACGAGGCAAGCTAGAGTTTTGATAAATTATATCAAAAGAATCGCATGTCGGGCCAGCAACTATACACTGCTCTCGCACCCCCTGCCGTTCGGAAAGCAGCGGGTAATCGCAATGGTCAAATACCTTGCCGGAAAACGAGCCATACAGCCCATCATCCACGTAGTACCACCAGACATTGGCCCGGTTTGACTTCCCGACGACCGTCAGGATCAGGTTCACCGCGTTGGCTACCACAAAACGCCCCGGCTCAGCAATGATTCTTATGGTCGGGAAGAACCGGTTTAATGCTTCCGCTATAGGCATAAAGAACTTACTCACCGGGATGATGTTTTCCGTGTACTCCGCGGGAAACCCTCCCCCAATATCCAGGACTTCGAGGATCATACCCTTCAACGCCAGAAGGTTGAAGATACGCCGGCACTCGGCAATGGCATCTACATACTTGTACGGGTTAAGGCTCTGCGACCCAACGTGAAAACACAACCCTTTTACATTCAGGCCCAAATCCCTGGCTTTTATCGCCAGATCGATGGCGTGGTTCGGATCAACTCCAAATTTGTAAGACAGGTTCACCACACAGTCCGGATTGGGGAAGCTGACCCTGAGCAGCAGTTTGACCTGATCTTTATACCTTATAAATTTATTCAGTTCATACTCGTTATCGAATACAAACCAGTTAACCCCCTGCTCCAGTGAGAACCTGATATCCTGCTCCTTCTTTATGGGATGGGTATGAATCAGGTTCTTACCCTCCACCCCCAGACTTTTGACCAGTTGGATCTCCGCGTTGGAACAGATATCGAAATAGGGATTGCAGTTCTTTATAATATTAAGAATATCAGGATGGGGATTGGCTTTAACCGCGTAGTATGGTTGAACCTGGGGAAGATAATCATTCAGCATCTGGAATCGATCTTCGATCTCCCTCCTGGATACAACCATCAGGGGAGTGCCGTAAGTCTCTTTAAGTTTTCTGGCTTCTTTCATACCGATTATAGCCAAACTATATCCTCCTCCCTTCTGAGAACCGTCGCCCAGACCTACAGTAATCAGGCAGAGCTGCCTGACACAGGAACGATATTTTTGCTCGCACTAGCTTATATTTCTAACAAATCCCCGGAGAAAAAACAAGTGGTTCTTTTTTCAGAATGGGCACTACCTAATAATTAAGGACCCCGGTGGAGTCCCTATAAGGTGGGGCTGGCTTTGAGAAAATCGAGAAAATTATCGACCGTTCGGCGTCGGTTTTTCTGTCGGGGATAAATTACATAGATATCTCGTTTGGCAGCTCCCCCGTCTATTCCCAGGGCAACCACCCGGTCATCGCGAGTCCATTGGGAAGCTACGTACCTGGAAACCATGGCCAGACCCATTTCGGCCTCCACAGCGGCTACCACCGCTTCGGTACTGCCCAACTCCACCTGTATATCAAGGTCCTCCTTTCGCAGACCCATACTGGTCAGTATCTCTTCAGTCGCCATACGGGTACCCGAACCTCTTTCACGAAAGATCCATTTTTCAGCGATCAGTTCTTTCAGGCCGACCTCGCTGCTACTTGCCAGGCGGTGGTTGGCAGGAACCAGCACTACCAGTTCATCTTCCAGCCACTTGAAACTGTCAACTTTACGGTTGGGTATCCAGGCGCCGACAACACCCAGATCGAGTTCCCTTTCGGCGACCAGGTTGAAGATCTTCTCTGTATCAGCTATCTTCATCAATATGTTCACATTAGGGAATCTCTCCTTGAAGCCCTTTAAATATTGGGGCAGAATATACTGTCCGGGTATGGTACTGGCCCCCAACGTCAGTCTCCCCCGGCGGCTCTCAGATATCTCCTCCATTATCTGGTCAGTTTTTTCCATCACTTTGAGGATCTCACGAGCACAATCATACAGGGCCTCACCGGCAGTGGTGGTTTTTAACTTGCGGCCGGATCTCTCCAAAAGCAGTACCCCATACATCTCTTCCAGGGCCTGAATCTGCTTGCTAACCGCAGGTTGGGAAAGGTTCAGCTCCTCCGCCGCACGAGAAAGATTGTGGTTCTCAACTACTTTTACATAAGTCTTCAATAATGAAAGGTTAATAATGCTCACCACCAGTTTTAGCGCAGGAATCCTGCCAGAATCGTATCAACTGCCTCCTGTTCGTCAAGCCCCAGGGTCATGAGCTTGATCAACTGGTCACCCGCTATTCTGCCGATAGCCGCTTCATGCGTCAGTATCGCTTCCGCACTCTCCGCGGTTAACTGAGGTATGGATCTTATCTGGGCATTGCCCATAATTATTGAATCGCACTCGACGTGTCCCGTAGACCGGTTCTTGGCCACCAGGGAAGCCTGGAATACCTGCCTGGAATCATCCTGAGCCACCGACCGCGATAAGACCTGGCCTGAGGAGTCGGCACCAATCAGGTGGATGGTCACATTTGAGACTGCCTCCTGCTTGCCATCAGTCAGGAGTCTTTCAACGATCTTCAGGC
>JBLNCH010000073.1:0-4023 GCA_050260485.1 Bacillota bacterium
CTGGTGAGCATCCCGGTCAAACTGTATGTGGCTACTGAAAAAAAGGATTTAAAGTTCCGTTATCTGCACCAGGAATGTATGACCCCGATCCAGTACCAGAAGCGATGCCCTACGTGTAACAAGGATCTCGAGAGCCATGAGATCGTCTATGGCTATGAATACCAGAAAGGGCGTTTTGTAGTGCTGAATGAGGAGGACTTCGCCCGCATACCTCTGGAATCTACCCGGTCCGTAGATATTCTGAACTTTGTGGACTTAAATCAGGTCGATCCCCTATATTTTGATAAGTCTTACTACCTGGAGCCCGGTGAGGGGGGGAGCAAGGCCTATGCCCTGCTGATGCAGGCCATGGAAGCGACCGGCAAGGTGGCTATTGCCCGGGTCGTGATTCGGACCAAAGAAACCCTGGCTGCGGTACGGGTAAAAGACAGGGTCCTGGTGATGGAGACCATGTTCTATCCTGATGAGGTACGGTCTTATGCCGGGCTGTCACTTCCCGGCGACAACGTAAAAGTGCACGAGAATGAAACCAAAATGGCCATCAATCTCATTGAGAATCTCTCAGTTGATTTTGAGCCATCAGAGTACCAGAACCGTTCTCGCCAGGCCCTCCACGAGATGATTGAAGCGAAGATCGCGGGACAGGAAATCGAGGTTTCCCCACAAGCTCCAACCGCCAACGTGGTGGACCTGATGGATGCCTTGAAGCAGAGTGTCAAGATGGCGGAAAAGGAACGCAAGAAGACCCGGTCGAAAAAGGCCAAGGTGGGAACGTGAGCGGTGTATTTCCTTCCCCGCCTATCACCCCTATGGAACCGGTTAAAAGGGAAGAAGCCTTTGACAGCGAAGATCATGTCTTTCAGGTTAAATGGGATGGAGTCCGGATTCTCACATTTTATAACGGTACCGAGGTTTTCCTGCAAAACCGGCGTTTGCACAACCGGACCATACAGTACCCTGAATTACAGGCATTGAGCCGCCTCATCAGGCACCCGGTTATTCTCGATGGTGAGGTCATCGCCCTCAAGGACGGAAAACCCAGTTTCCCCACAGTTATGCGCCGTGACCGGGTCGGTTCCGCCGGGACCGCTTCTTCACTGGTCAACACTATTCCCATCGCTTACATGGTCTTCGACATCCTCTTTTACCAGGATCAATTGATTACGAGTCTTCCCTGGTATAAGCGTCATGAGATTTTGGAAGACCTGTTTGCCAATTCCCACCCCCCATTTCACCTGGTGGAGAATTTCACCGGGGGAATAACTCTGTTCAGGGAGGTGGAGAAGATGGGATTAGAGGGTGTGGTCGCCAAGGTTAAAGACAGCCAGTATATTCCGGGGGGAGAAAGCAGGCTCTGGCAGAAGATCAAGAACCGTCCTCTCCTCACCTGCTTTATCGGTGGCTTCACCTGGCGGGGTAGAACTGCCAACTCCCTGCTGCTCGGTGTTTTTGATCAGGACCGGTTTCTGTATGTGGGACGGGCTGGCAGCGGGCTGAAGGAGGAGCAATGGACCACCTTAACACAGGTACTTTTGAATGCTCAAACCGGTAAATCACCGTTCATCAATCCCCCCAGGAAACCAGGAATAACCTGGGTTAAGCCTGTTCATCAGGTAACAGTGGAGTACGCGGAGTGGACCGAGGAAACTCACCTCCGCTCCCCAGTTATCAAGCAGGTGTTGGAATAATGGGATACAAGGACCTACTCAGGGGATTGAAGCAAGGAGACAGTCTGTCATCCTCTGGTCATACCAGAAAGGAGTGTTGGCTATTCCGGTAAAAAGCAGGGAAATCGTTAAGGTACAGGGCCAGGAGGTGTCCATATCCAACCTGGATAAGGTCTTTTGGGAAGACGAGGGTTATACCAAGGGACACCTGATCAATTACTATGTCCAGGTGTTTCCTTACCTGGTACCACATCTGGCGGAACGCCCCCTCGTGGTCACCCGTTATCCCTCAGGGGCGAGTGGAAAATGGTTTTATCAGAAGAATGCGCCCGAAGGCACCCCTGATTGGGTTAACACCTACCCCTGGTACTCGTCCCATTCCGACCGTTACCTCAACTTTGTTATATGCGACAACCTGGCCACCATGGTATGGCTGGCCAACCAGGCCTGCATTGAACTGCATCCCTGGATGTCTCGCGTGGGAAGCCTCGACCGTCCGGATTTTGTGGTTTTTGATCTCGACCCCTCGGAAGGCGCTACCTATAAGGATGTATGCGACGTCGCGGAAGTGGTAAGAGATGTTTTACGCTTCCTCAAGCTCCGTTTTTTTCTTAAAACATCCGGTGCCACCGGCCTTCATATATTTGTCCCGGTTATCAATACCTATACCTATGACGAGCTGCGGGATTTCGTACGTCGCATTGCCGAAACAGTAGTCTCCCTGGTTCCGGATAAGGCCACCGTAGTAAGAAAGGTTAAAGACAGGCAGGGAAAGGTATACGTTGACTATCTGCAAAACATCCAGGGCAAGACAGTCTGTTCGACTTATAGTGTACGTCCACATCCGGGAGCCCCGGTGTCAACCCCGATTACCTGGGAAGAGATGCGTGAGACCCGAGCGGGGGACTTCAATATTATAACCGTACCGCCCCGGCTAAACCGAAAAGGCGACATGTTCGCCGGTGTCAATACTGAACGGCAGAGAATTGACGAAGCCTGGCGCCGCCTGAACTCGAATTTCCGACCCCGCGAATAGTGGCTAAAAGAAAGACGCTCTTATTGTTTGATGTGGATAACCAAACGGATGAGCCAGATTAATCATAACCTTGGTGCCTAAATACTGAAGAAAAAATAGTGACAGGGAACATTTTTGTCTTCACGCTCTTGGGCGCGGCAACAAAAAACTGCCCCTCTGTCACCATGCCACCACCGGGTGGTGGCGACAAACAATACGTCCTCTTGCGGCATTTAGGCTGACATTTTGTTCACTTCGAGAGACATCTTGAGTTGGTAAACCTCGATTCCAGGCACCTGCGAAATCGATAAGAGCATGTGCTCTTCAATATGGTTGGTGAAGATCATACCTTTGACATCTTTGCCTGGAGTAAGATTTCTACGCACCCAACCCATATAACCTAGAATGCGGCTGAGTACCTCAGGAGTAACCTCTTCCGCGAACTCCATAACCGTCAGGCGCTGGTATGCATCAACGGCAAGGATGTCAATAATCCCTATCTCCGTTGGGTACTCAAATCCCTGCCGTCCCGAAGCGTCCGTGTAAATGCGAAGGTTCTTCCCCAGCAAAGCCAGATTGTTGTACAGAACCTCCCGCACCTGGGGAAAGGAACTACTAATATATGCCTGTTCTTCCCCCATCTTTTTTGTGGATGGAGAGGTTTCCGATGTCAGATCATCGGACTTTTTCCTCCCGGCTTTTCTCGCTGCCGGCTTCTCGTCCAATACAACTCCATCTAATCTCTTTACTACCAGTCTGTTCCCTTCCTCCACTATTCCCCATACGCCGTGTTCCTCTGGGTTATACAGTGTCACCCGTCCATTCCCCAGGGTATAGAGAAAATCGTACTTGGTGTTACAGTTACGGGGTTTACGGTTGGCCGGGTAATAGACCCGTGACTTCTGGTTGACACTGCAAATTATTATCTGGCAGTTTATGGTCCTCTCTTTTACTTCTCCGTAGTGCTGCCAGATATATTCCTTAATGTCTTTGTAGCTGGCCTCCCCATTCATGGATTCCACGGCCTTCTTAACCATCTCCCACACGGGCGGGTGCTTGTCGGTTCTGGTCTTGCCCATAATACATCCTCCTCTAAAACGGTCATGCCGTTTAGTATTGATTCGGTATTTATTATTACCCCAATTTCACGTCATATAACCAATTAGTCCCTAATTTTACATTTATATATGCCTGTTTCCCTCATTCTATTATGAAAAAAGCCGGTACAAAATTAATTTTCTTCAATTACAGCCTATTATTGGGAGGAGATCTTCATTAATTGCGGGAATATTCTATTAGAAAAAATCATGACCGTTGATAAGGAGGCGAAAGTATTGTTCA
>JBLNCH010000074.1:0-2850 GCA_050260485.1 Bacillota bacterium
GGCCCAACCTTATCTACAATGCCGCCGCTACCGAGGAAGCCATCGAAGAAGCGGTAAAACAGGTTTTGCCGGTGCAAAGGACCATCCAACAAGGGCAGATGATAATCCGAGAAGGGGACCCGGTTACCCAGGAGCATATAGATATCCTTAAGCAATTAGGGGTACAGCGCTCGGCTGGATTCGGGATGACTCTGGGCGGAGTAGCTCTCTTTGTGGCGATAGTATTCTTGATCTGTATCGCCTACTTAAAGATGTATCACCGCGAGATCTTTAAGCAGGGCCGGTTGATGATGCTTCTGGGTCTCATATTTGTATTGATAGTCGCTATTGCCAAGGCGATAACTGTAATTAAAATCGGTGAGAGGCCGGAAATCAACGTGCTGGTTGGTTATCTTATTCCGGTATCAGCGGGTTCCATGCTGGTAGCCATACTCCTGAACCAGCAAGTAGCCTACCTTTTTACCTTTGTGGCTGCCGTCTTTGTAGGACTGCTGACCCAGGGAAGTCCAGTACCGTTTGTAGCAACTGCCTTTGCCGGTGGAGCGGTTGGAGTGTTATGGGTCAGCCGGCTGAACCAAACCGGCGACCTGGCCCGGTCAGGCCTTTATATTGCCGGGGTTAATACCGTAACTATACTTACCATGTCCATGCTGTATACTGGTATGAGTGCCGGCCTTGTTTTGACGGGCATCTTTTTCGGGATCCTTAATGGTTTTCTGTCTGCCATTCTTACCATAGGTCTGCTGCCATATCTGGAAACCGTATTTTCAGTGACCAGTATGGTAAAACTTCTGGAATTGTCAAATCCTAATCAGGAGTTGTTAAGAAAGCTGCTGGTTGAGGCCCCCGGGACCTATCATCACAGCATAATGGTAGGCAATCTGGCTGAATCGGCAGCCGAGCGGATTGGTGCTCATTCTCTGACCGTTCGCGTTGGGGCTTATTATCATGATATCGGTAAACTGAAGAGGCCTTACTTTTTCGTGGAGAATCAGCTGGCGAGTGATAATCCCCACGAGAAAATCGCCCCCAGTTTAAGTGCCCTGATTATCACATCACACATCAAGGATGGGGTGGAGATGGCTCGCGGGAAAAGATTGCCCCACCAGATAATTGATTTCATAGAACAGCACCACGGTAACAGCCTGGTCAAGTATTTCTACAGCCGGGCCTTGGAGGAGGACAAAGAAGGTAATGTAAATGAGGAGACCTTCCGCTACGAAGGACCCAAACCCCAGAGCAAGGAGGTTGCCCTGGTGATGCTCGCAGACTCGGTTGAGGCTGCGGTCCGCTCCCTGCATGATCCTACACCGGGAAGGATAGAGGGTATGGTACGCCGGATAATTAAGGATAAACTTAATGACGGACAATTGGAAGAATGTGATCTCACCTTCCGTGATTTGAACATAATCGCGGAGAGCTTTTCTAAGGTTTTGACTGGAGTCTATCATAGCCGTATTGAATACCCGGAAACGCTGGCCAGGGAATTCGAAGGAAGGAGAGGAGACCTTGAAAATAGCGGTAGTTAACCAGCAAACCACATGTAAATGGGAAAAGAGCTATGAACCTCTCATCCGCAAGGCGCTCAATCAGGTGGGTAAGATGTGCCGACTGGCCGCAGACTGCGAAGTGAATGTGGTTATTGTCGATGCCAGCGACATACGGGAATTCAACTACATCTACCGGGGAAAGGATCAGGTAACTGATGTCCTGTCCTTTGCGATGACGGAAACACATCATGATGAACCGGAGTATGAGAACCCGGAACCTGATAACATGCTGGGAGATATCATAATATGTATGGAGAGAGTCCTCGCCCAGGCGGAAGAGTATGGTCACACTCCGCAAAGAGAATTGGCCTATCTGACCGTACATGGAATGCTGCATCTCCTGGGATACGATCACGAAGAGGAGAATGAACGGGTTTTGATGCGCTCTTTGGAAGACAAGCTTATGAAAGGTTTAGGTCTTCCCAGGTGAAGTCACAGAACTTCTACGATAGCCTGCGCAATGCGATTCGGGGGGTGGTTTACGCCCTGGCCTCCCAGCGCAACATGAAGATACACCTGGTTGCTACTCTCCTGGTGCTCGGTGCCGGACTGTTCTTTGAACTGAACATGGTGGAGTGGTCCTTAATTATCCTGACCATCACTGCAGTCTGGGCAACTGAGATACTCAACAGCTCACTTGAGGAGTTGGTAGACATGATAAGCCCCCAGTATGATGAGCGGGCGGGACGGGTAAAGAACCTGAGTGCAGGGGCTGTACTGGTGACCGCATTGGGTGCTCTATTGATCGGGATAATGATCTTTGGCCCCCGGATAATCTGCTGGTGGGAGGGATTTTCCCGGTGAAAGACCTCGATCTACTGAAAATGGCACAGGAGGCCAGAGAGCATGCTTATGCACCGTACTCCGGATTCAAAGTCGGGGCCGCCCTGCTTGACACAAAAGGAAAGGTTTTTACCGGGTGCAATGTGGAAAACGCCTCTTATGGTCTCACCATATGTGCGGAGAGGGCAGCCGTATCCAAGGCCATATCCGAGGGAAGCTACCGGTTCTCCAGGCTGTTAATCACCGGCGGTGAGGATATTATTACCCCTTGTGGAGCGTGCAGGCAGGTTTTGGCTGAATTTGCGTCCAACCTGGTTGTGATCTGCGCCTCCGATTCTGGTACGATGATACAATATGACCTGGAAGAATTGCTCCCCCAGGGTTTTTCTCTGCAGCAGAGGGAGGATTAGATGGAGACCAAATCCGGGTTTGTCAGCATAGTTGGACGCCCGAATGTGGGCAAGTCTACTTTACTTAACAGCATAATCGGTCAGAAAGTGGCTATCGTCTCGGATAA
>JBLNCH010000075.1:0-2654 GCA_050260485.1 Bacillota bacterium
GTGCATTTCGATCAAATGGGCCTTCTTATTATTCGACTGTATCTCTATAAAACTGGCCCCAGTAACGATCCGGCTTTATCTTGGCCAACACCTTAAGCCTGTTCCTTTTTCTCTTCGATCACTTAGATTAAACGTTTCTTATATATGAAAGCGAAAGTTGAACTCATTTACCCTTAGCCCAGTTCGTTCCCCACTATACACACAGAAACTACGCAATAGGAAGGTTGTCCGCCCAGGTTGTGGGTTAATGCTAATCGGGGGTTTTCTATTTGACGTTTACCGGCTTCGCCTCTCAATTGCAAATAGCACTCGTATAGCATCCGTAACCCTGTTGCCCCAATAGGGTGTCCGAAAGATTTTAATCCCCCACTAGGATTAACGGGTAGTTTTCCAGTCAGCTCAAAAAAGCCGTCCTCGACATCTTTACAGCCCTGTCCCCTGGGACTAAAGCCAAGATCCTCATATATAACGAGTTCAGTAATAGTGAAACAGTCATGGACCTCCGCAAAGCTGATTTCTTTTCGGGGATCAACAATACCGGCTTCCTTGTATGCTGCCTGTGAAGCATAATACGTCTCCCAAGCGGTGGTATAATCGTACGACGGGTGTTTTTCTCCCCATCCGAACCCGGCCGCGATTGACAAACCTTTAACGTACATAGGTTTTTTGCGGGTATATTTGTGGACGTCTTCGGCGCGACAGATAATTGCACAGGCAGCTCCATCAGAAACTCCCGAACAATCATGAATTCCGAGGGGGTATGCAACCATAGGGGAATTGAGAATAACATCCATTGGGACCTCACTGCGGAATTGAGCTTTTGGATTTAATGCACCGTTCTTGTAATTTTTCCAGGCAATCTTAGCCATAACTTTTTTCAGATCTTCCATTTTGATATTGTATTTCTCCGCGTAGGCTGGTGCTAACAGGGCAAAACGCGCCGGTGCGGTTGGCTCCGGAGCGGTCCGGTCTGAATGAGGCTGAAGCAGTTCCAGTCCGCTGCTGCCGCTATCTTTCAGTTTTTCAACTCCAATCGCCATTACTAAGTCGTAGGCACCAGACGCCACAGCATAACACGCGTTTCTGAAAGTATCACTGCCGGTAGCGCACATATTTTCTACTCTGGTAACTGGCTTATAATGAGGCTTCATCTGTAAGGAAAAGGGAAGGGCTCCAAAAGTGCTATTGGTAAAAGTCCCGAACCAAAAAGCATCTATGTCCTGGAATTCAATTCCGGAGTCCGCACAGCATTCATCAATCGCTTCTACCATTAAATCTTCGAGACCGCAATCCCAACGTTCACCAAACTTGGTGCATCCCATCCCGATAACCGCAACCTTATCTTTAATTCCAGCCATATATACTTCCCCCTTACCTTTTTGGTACGGCTTTCCAAAAATAAGTAACCAGACCGTCTTGAACAAACAATTTTCTGAACGACATTTCTATTTCCATGCCAACACTTACCTTATCAGGTTCGCAGTCTGTCATTAGACAGATAAACCTGCCTCCACCTTCAAAGTCAACAACCGCCATAATTGTTGGAGGATCTGGTGTGGCAGCAAGATAGTCAATAGTGAATGTAGCGATTCTCCCTTTCTTGCCCAGAAACTTGTAATCCTCAAATTGATCTACAGCATGGCAATTGATACACACTCTCGAAGGAGGGAATTGGGGAGTGTCACAAACGGTGCATTTGCTGCCATAAAAGCCCAGGATTTTTTTCTGGTTCCTAAACCGATCGGGGAGTGAAGGCCTGACGGCGGGCGGTCTACGTGGAGGTTCGGTAGTCACTAGTTCCTGCCATATAAGGTATTTACCATACGTCATATCCGTTTTTTTGCTATCCAGGTGCCCTTTTATCCCTCGGCGAAACGCCAGGTTCTTGATCGACTCAGTGACTCTTAAAACAATCGCATCGCTTCCTTCCCCGTAGGTAAGAAAAAGTATATTGTCTTCCGGTTGGCTGTTTTCCAGCGCCGCAACTAGAGCCATAGGCGCACAGGCTGCTCCCGTATTGCCTATCAGTTCAATCATATTGCTTTGAATTTGGTTCTTTGTAAAACCTAATTGCTTTGCTATTGGAGCCGAATCATTTTCCTTAAAACCGTAAATTACCACTTTGGAGAAATCCTCGGGTTTGAGCCCGGTTTTTTTCATAACCCCTTGGCCAGCTTCAACAGTGAACGGAACATATGCCTGGGTTAAGGCAAATCTTTCTTCCCAATTTCGAAGGTACTTGAAATTCTCCGAACGCCATGTATCAATAAACTCGACACTGACGCTGTTTACCCCCAGTACCTCGGCAACTACATTGTCATTTCCGATTATAAAAGCTGCAGCCCCATCACCTAGCAGGTTCTCAAACTGCCCGTTGACCGCTCCGCGTCGGTGATCACTAATTGCAACCAGAACATTTTCTCCTTTTTCTGCAGCATCTAATCCGGCAATAAAGGCACTTGAGCCGGAACGAAGCGAACCCACAACATCCATAGTGACTGAGTTTTTCCCAATGCCCAATGTCCCTGCTAAGGTTGTGGCGCTTTGCTTCTCTTGATACGGCGGGCTGGTTGTGGCAAAGTAAATCCTATTAAGTCGTGAGGTATCAAAACCCCGGGCACAATCCAAAGAAGCGGCCACTGCCATGGTTAAGC
>JBLNCH010000076.1:0-4219 GCA_050260485.1 Bacillota bacterium
TATTCGATCACGGTTTTTTGTATGGTGATGGGGTTTTTGAAGGGATTCGCGCGTATCATGGCCGGGTGTTCCGCCTGGATCAGCACATCGAGCGTTTGTACGATTCCGCCAAGGCCATAAATCTGGAGATACCATATACCAAGGATGAGATGAGCGAAGTGGTTCGTGAGACCTGCCGTCAGAATAACCTGAAGGATGCCTACATAAGGCTGGTAATCTCGCGCGGCAAGGGTGACCTGGGTCTCGATCCCCGTAAATGTGAGGCTCCAACTACCGTGTGTATTGCGTCATCGATCACCCTGTATCCGCCGGAGCTTTATGAAACCGGCCTGGACGTAATTACCGTGCCTACGCGGCGCAACATCGCGGAAGGGGTTAACCCCAGGATCAAAAGCCTCAACTATCTGAACAACATCATGGCGAAAATTGAAGCAGCCATTGCCGGGGTTCAGGAGGCGATCCTTTTAACGCAGGACGGCTATGTTGCTGAGTGTACCGGGGATAACATCTTTATGGTCCGGGACGGAGTTATTAAGACCCCGGCAACCCATCTGGGTATGCTGGAAGGGGTTACCCGGAATGCAGTCATCGAACTGGCGCAGAAGCGAGGGTTTAAGGTTGAAGAAACTGTTTTAACCCGTTATGATTTCTTTACGGCTCATGAGTGCTGGTTAACCGGTACTGCCGCTGAACTGATCCCGGTGGTTAAGATTGATAACCGGGTGATTGGTGATGGTAAACCAGGTCCGGTATTTGCCGCCCTGCTTGAAGACTTTCGCGAATTGGTAAAGCACGACGGGTCCGAGATCTAGCCATTCTAGGAGGGTTCATATGAGAAGTGACTCGGTTAAAAAGGGTTTGGAAAAAGCCGCTCACAGGTCATTGCTGAATGCGCTGGGCTTAACCCCGGAGGAGATCAGCCGGCCGATGATCGGTATTGTTAATTCCGCCAATGAAATAGTACCCGGGCACATCAATCTGGATCAGATTGCGGAGGCAGTCAAAGCCGGCGTGCGCATGAAAGGCGGAACCCCCATCGAGTTTTCCACCATCGGGGTCTGTGATGGCATTGCCATGAACCATATAGGTATGAAATACAGCTTAGGCAGCCGGGAACTGATCGCCGATTCCGTTGAGATCATGGCTACCGCACATGGCTTTGATGCTCTGGTGTTTATACCCAACTGCGATAAGATAGTACCGGGAATGTTGATGGCCGCAGCCCGTTTAAACATTCCCAGCATCTTTGTGAGTGGTGGACCGATGCTGGCCGGACGTTTTAAGGGCCAGAGAGTCAGTGTCAACAATGTCTTTATCGCTCCGGGAGCGGTAGTTTCCGGCAGGATGACTTCCGAGGAGCTAAGCCTGCTGGAAGAGGTAGCCTGCCCTGGTTGTGGCTGCTGTGCCGGGATGTTTACCGCCAACAGCATGAACTGCCTTACCGAAGCCCTGGGCATGGGGCTTCCGGGAAATGGCACCATTCCTGCAGTCCATGCGGCCCGGATCAGGTTGGCCAAACAAGCGGGGATGAAAATCATGGAGCTACTGGAGAAGGATATCAAGCCACTTGATATTATGACCCGTGAGGCCTTCGAGAACGCCTTGAGACTGGATATGGCTATTGGTTGTTCCACCAATACGGTTTTGCACCTGTTTGCCATAGCCCATGAGGCCGGAATTGAGCTGAACCTGGAGATGGTCAATGAGATAAGTGCCCAGACCCCTCACCTCTGCAAGCTGGACCCAGCCGGGACTGATTTTATAGAAGACCTGCAGGAAGCCGGCGGAATTCCGATGTTAATGAAACGCCTGGCGGAAAAAGGCTTGATTAACGAGGGCGTGTTAACCGTAACCGGCCGCATGGTGGGCGAGAACATAGCCCAGGCCAGGAGTTTCCGGGACGACATCATCAGACCACTCGACAACCCCTACAGTCCAACCGGAGGATTGGCGGTACTCTTTGGCAACCTGGCCCCCGATGGGGCGGTGGTAAAACAGGGGGCGGTGGAGAAGGAGATGCTGGTTCACGAGGGGCCGGCCCGAGTATTCGAATCCGAAGAGGAGGCTGTCGAGGCCATCCTGGGGGGCAAGATAAACCCCGGCGATGTAGTAGTAATCAGGTATGAAGGACCGCGAGGTGGTCCGGGCATGAGGGAGATGCTGACCCCTACCTCATCCATTGCCGGCATGGGTCTTGACCGAGAGGTAGCTCTGATTACTGACGGGCGCTTTTCGGGGGCGACCAAAGGTGCTTCTATTGGGCATGTATCACCTGAAGCCGCAGTAGGCGGACCTATTGCTCTGGTTCATGAGGGAGACATAATCAGTATAAATATACCTGACCGGAAGCTTGACCTGCTGGTTGAGCCAGAGGTCCTTGAGGCCAGGAGAAAAGCCTGGAAACCGGCAGAACCCAAGATAAAGAAGGGATACATGCGCCGCTATGCGGAACAGGTCCAATCGGCCAGCACGGGCGCAGTATTTCCCAGACCTTAGAGTAGGAGGTGAGGCAGTGAAACTTAAAGGGACCGATATTTTTATAAAATGCCTTAAGGAAGAGGGCGTCGAGGTTATTTTTGGATACCCGGGAGGGCAGGCGCTCCCCATCTATGATGCTCTTTACCTGTCTGATATACGACACGTTCTGGTCCGACACGAACAGGGAGCGGCTCATGCTGCTGATGCGTATGCGCGGGCAACCGGCAAGGTTGGAGTCTGCCTGGCAACCTCCGGACCGGGAGCTACCAATCTGGTGACGGGTATCGCCAATGCCTATATGGATTCCATTCCTCTGGTGGCTTTTACCGGGCAGGTTCCGGTTTCACTGATAGGGAAGGATGCATTCCAGGAGGTTGACATAACTGGAATAACCCTGCCTATTACCAAGCATAATTACCTGGTCAAGGATACCGCGGATTTGGCCCGGATAATAAAGGAGGCTTTCTTTATTGCCCGGACCAACCGGCCAGGACCGGTGGTGGTAGACCTTCCCAAGGATGTAATGACCGGGGAGATCGAGTTTTCCGAAGGGGGTGTAGAAATGTCCCTGCGGGGCTATCGAGTTTTGAAAAGCCCCAATGCCGGGCAGGTGCTTCTGGCTGCTAAAGCTATTGAAGAAGCAAATCGCCCCTTGATCTATGCCGGTGGCGGAGTGATCAGCTCCGGAGCGTCCCCTGAGCTAAAGGAACTGGCGGAAAAGATGCAGATCCCGGTAGCCACAACCCTTATGGCAATGGGAGGTTTCCCGGCGACCAGCCACCTCTACCTCGGAATGCTGGGAATGCACGGTACCAGATACGCCAATTACGCAGTCAGCGAATGTGATCTGTTGATAGCGGTTGGAGCCAGGTTTGATGACCGCGTAACTGGAAATCTGGCCAGTTTTGCCCCCAATGCCCAGGTGATCCATATAGATGTTGACGCAGCAGAGATCGGGAAGAACGTAGGAGCCCATATCCCGATCGTAGGGGATGTAAAACAGGTTCTTGCTGAGATAATCCACCGGGTTAAGGCCCGGTCGGAGCGGACCGAGTGGCATGAGCTAATTGACCGGTGGAAGGATGATTTCCCGTTAACATACAGCGAGCAACTGGGAGACGATGTCTTAATGCCCCAGTATGTCATTGAAAAAATATATGATGTTACCGAGGGAAAAGCTATTATAACCACCGAAGTTGGGCAGCATCAGATGTGGACTGCCCAGTATTACAAATTTACCCAACCCCGCACTTTTATCTCCTCCGGGGGATTGGGTACCATGGGATTCGGCCTGCCGGCTGCGATTGGTGCCCAGATAGGCTGTCCGGAGCGGAAGGTAATCAATATTGCGGGTGATGGGAGTATCCAGATGAATATTCAGGAGATGTGTACTGCGGTGGAGCAGAGACTACCTATAGTTATCTGCATCCTGAACAACCAGTACTTAGGTATGGTACGTCAGTGGCAGCAGCTGTTCTATGAAGGGCGCTATTCTTATACTGATATTGCGATCCAGCCGGACTTTGTTCGCCTGGCTGAGGCTTACGGGGCATTAGGGTTGCGAGTTACCAAGCCTTCGGAGGTTGAGCCCACCTTGCGTCGGGCATTGCAGGAGAAAGATCGTCCGACCATGATCGATTTCCGGGTTGACCGGGAGGCTAATGTCTTTCCCATGGTTCCTCCCGGAGAAAGCCTGCAAAACATGTTGGGAGGTGACAAGTAACATGAAGCACACGCTATC
>JBLNCH010000077.1:0-3676 GCA_050260485.1 Bacillota bacterium
TCTGCTTTTCTACCCTCCTACAACAAAGGGCACGATGACCACCTGGTCTCCATCCTCAAGACGGTCACCACCGTCCGCCTTCTTGCCATTAACCATTACGACCAGGTCCTCCCGGTTAACCTTTAAAATATCGAGAAGACCCTCGACATCCAGAGGTTCTTCAGAGGTTATAACACCTTCTGCCGGGTCCATCAGCTGTTTCAGTTCACCCACCGTACGGTAATGAACCTGCATATCATCATCCTTTTTTTGTTTTTTCACCTGCAGTATTATATCCATCAAGCCTATTAAATACCTATAGTAAATCTCGGATAACTGCACCGGCAAGAATAAGTCCGGCTACTGAAGGTACAAACGAGATGCTGCCCACCGGAAGCCCGGCTTCAGCAGGGACCGGTTTTCCCGGGAGTATACCACCCGCAGTCCCCGCTCTATGTTAACCTTGCGCAGCTCATGTCGTAATTTGCGTGCCAGGGGGCAGGTGCTGGTTTGTGAAATATCAGCCAGTTCAAATCTGGTGGGGTCCATGCGATTTCCGGCTCCCATGGAGCTGATAATGGGTATGGCTCTGGTGAAACACTCCTTGATCAGACAAACCTTGTCAGGGACCGAATCTATGGCATCTACCACATAATCAGGGAGTTTGTTCAGAAGCTCATCTACGGTATTCTGGTTACAGCGGATAACACATGCCTCTACCTGACATTCCGGATTGATATCCTTAATCCGATCAGCCATGATCACGGCCTTGGGTTTGCCCAGAGTGCTCGTAAGAGCCACCAGTTGGCGGTTAATATTGCTGATGGTTACCTGGTCGGAATCTACCAGGATCAGACCTCCAATCCCGCTTCGGGCCAGGCCTTCGGCCACGTATGAACCTACTCCTCCCAAACCGACCACCATGATTCGAGCCTGTGCCAGACGATAACAGGCCTCTTCACCAAGCAGCAGTCTGGTTCTTGACCACCTGTCCTCCAAGATATATCCTCCAAGAAATAGATAACCCCACCGAGCCGTGTGGAGCCAGTTGTTTTGAACCTGCGCATCAGCAGGTGGGCACCCTCCTGTCAGCTTTATGTTTCCCTAAGAAATAGGGCCTGCAAGCCACTGACAGAGACCAGACGCCCTTCATTTTGGTGTTGGGCCAAAACGAAACCGGCCTTTCACGAGCACAGCAGGGACTGTGCTTAGTCTTCCTGATTTAAGCTTATAATATCACAGCCTGCCGGGGTTTTCAAGAATCGCCCAACCCTATTGGGGCTCCACAACGTTACTTTATTATGGTCCTGATGTTAAGTTCTTTCAGCTGTTTATCCCGAACCGATGAGGGCGCATGGGTCAAGGGACAGGATGCACTTTGGGTCTTGGGAAAAGCAATCACATCTCTAATGGAATCGCGTTTTGCCATCAACATCACCAGCCGATCCAGTCCGAAGGCAATACCTCCGTGGGGCGGAGCACCATACTCGAAGGCTTCCAACATATACCCGAACTTATCCTTTACCTCCTCAGGGGTTATTCCCTGCAGGGCAAACATCTTCTCCTGCAACGACCGGGTATGAATACGGATACTGCCTCCGCCAAGCTCCGTTCCGTTCAAAACCAGGTCATAGGCTCTGGCTTTGGCTGATTGGGGTGCACTCTCCAATTCGTCAGGGTTTTGCGGGGACGTGAATGGGTGATGTACGGCTATATACCGTTTTTCGTCCTCATCCCACTCCATCAGGGGAAAATCGGTAACCCAGACAAAGCTTAATGCGTTCTCGTCAATCAACTGCAATCGTTTGCCCAGCTCGAGCCTTATTCCCCCGAGAACCCGGGCAACCGTATCCTCGAAATCCGCGCAGAAGAGCAGCAGATCACCAGGTTTTGCATCCAGGCGAGCGGTGATCTCCTGGATTTCTTCCGGCCGTATGAATTTAATAATCGGTGATTTCATGCCTTCCTCGGTAACTTGTATCCAGGCCAAGCCCTTGGCACCCAGGTCAATCGCGAGTTGGGCCAGATCATCTATTTCTTTACGTGAAAGTGATGCACAGCCCCGGGCATTGATCGCTCTTACCACGCCTCCGCTATTGATTGCGGTAGCGAAAACCTTGAAGTCCGATGTCCGCAGGAGGTCAGTGAGTTCCTGAATAACCAGCTCGAAACGCAGATCAGGTTTATCGCTCCCATAAGTTTTCATGGCTTCGTCATAAGTAATTCTGGGAAAAGGAACGGATATTTCCCGCCCAATCCCATCAGCAAAGGCTTGGGCCAACATGGCTTCCGTCAATTCCATTATGTCTTCTTCGTCTATGAATGACATCTCAATATCTAGCTGGGTAAACTCAGGCTGGCGATCTGCCCGCAAATCCTCGTCCCGGAAACACCGGGCCACCTGGTAGTATTTCTCCATCCCCGAAACCATCAGGATCTGCTTAAAGATCTGCGGTGATTGAGGTAAGGCGTAAAACTCTCCTGGATGTACACGACTGGGAACCAGATAATCCCTGGCACCTTCCGGGGCACTCTTGGTCAGTATGGGGGTCTCGATTTCCAGAAAACCGCGTCCATCGAGAAAGTCCCGCAGTGATTTTATAACCCGGTGGCGAAGCATTATATTCTCTTTCATCTCTTGCCGCCTGAGATCCAGATAGCGGTAACGGAGCCTCAGTATCTCGTCAACCTCAATATTGTCTTCCAGGTAGAAAGGCGGGGTCTTGGCAGTGTTGAGCACCTCCAGTTCGGAGGCATAAACCTCGATTTCACCGGTCATCAGGTTGGGATTGACGGTACCTTCCGGCCGCTCCCTCACAACTCCCGCCACCCCGATAACATACTCGTTGCGGATCCTTTCAGCTAAATCGAATGCCTGCCGACTGATATCCGGGTTGAATACCACCTGCACCAAGCCGGAGCGATCCCGCAGATCAACAAAAATCAGTCCTCCATGGTCACGGCGGGTGTTGACCCATCCGGTAAGTACAACCGGTTGTCCTGCCATGCCGGGGTTTAACTCCTGAATAGTATGAGTCCTTTTTAATGTCATACGCATTATTTCCTCCTTATGATGTGACCAGAATGGACTTAATTCTGTCAATGATCTGATTTGCGGGGACCTCCTGCTGCTCCTTACGCATCATATCACGCAGGATGTAGCAGTCGTGCTTGATTTCTTCCTCTCCGACAACCGCAACCAGCCGCACCCCGTTTTTACCGGCATACTTCATCTGTGCCTTGAGACTTCTATCCATGTAATCCTTGTCTGCTTTTATCCCCGCCTGCCGGAGTTTATCCAGCAGCAGGCAGGCATCTCGATCATATTCCTTATCGGCCACCGCTACAAATACCTCTATCACCGGGGGGATGTTCCATACCCGGGTATCCTGTTTCTGGACGGCCAGCAATAAACGTTCCAACCCCATAGCAAAACCGATGCCGGGGGTAGGTGGCCCCCCACACTCTTCAATAAGGCCATCATACCTGCCACCGCCTCCCACGGCTGACTGGGCACCAAGATCCGGAATCAGCAGTTCGAAAGCCGTACTGGTGTAGTAATCGAGTCCCCTCACCAGCTGGGAATCAAGTAAAAAATCCACCCTGTAGGCGGAAAGCATGCTCTTGACCTGCTCAAAATGCTGCCCGCACCGTTTGCAGAGGTAACTGTTTAAGGTTGGGTGTTCTTTCACCACTT
>JBLNCH010000078.1:0-3389 GCA_050260485.1 Bacillota bacterium
GCCCGACTGGCATGAGCGACCAACCAGTCGTGGGCATGAATGATTTGAAACGGACCCTCACGGTTTATCTCCTGGATGGCCTTCTCCAGCATGGCTACATTTAGCTGTACCGCCCAGCCGACTATGTCCCTGGAAGGCAGATCGTACGGATACACCCGGAGAACCTTGACCCCATCCATCTCTTCTCTTTCCGCCGTCCCCTGATCGTTGACGGTTATCACCGTCACATCCATTCCGCTGCGAGCCAGGGTGGTTGATAAATCATAGACGTGCATTGCCAGGCCCCCTACAATGCGCGGGGGATACTCCCAGGTAAGCATGGCGACTCTCATAGCATTCCTCCCGTAACATAAAAAGCTCATTCAATAGAATGAGCTTTTTACGGTTAAATTATGATTCTGTAACCTTGTTATCCCGGACTTAAGGGAGGCGTCCGTTATGAACCTTGTAGCTCCAGTTGCGGCCGTTGTTATTATCCCAGTTATTTGCGCTGTCGTGAAAACAGAAATTGAACCTGTCTTCACCCTTGATTTCAACTACCGCTTCCCAACCCCATTTGGTGGGGGTCATTTCATATTCATGCAGCATGCTCCAGTTATGACTGGGACCATAACCGGTGTGCATAAAAACACGATCGGCACCGCTTTCCGCTAATAGACCGCTGTAGATAATGTGTACGGATTCACCGGCAGTGATAGGAACCGGGGTTGCTATAACTCCACCCTCAATCTCTGCTTTAGCCAAAATCATACCTCCTTTATCTCTTATTGCGTAAAACGGTCGGGGTCAATCTGGTAAGTCCAGTTGAAACCGCTGTTATTGTCCCAGTTGTTTGCCCGGTCTTTAAAGCAGAAGTTCAACTGTCCACCACGGTGAATTTTTATCCTGGCCTCCCAACCCTGTTCAGTGTGTCTCATCTCATAATCGTTTCGGTCTTCCCATTTATCTCCGTAGCCAACGTGCATAAAGACCTTATCCGCACCCGACTGCGCCAGGAGACCGGAATAAATAATATGAACCTGGTCACCTACTCCCGCGGGATAGGGTTCCGCAGTGATACCCCCAGTCATCTCTACCCTGGACACCTAGTTACCTCCTTGTGTAGACACTGTTCATTTTTATTCTTTTCTGGATCCTCCAACTTTACTCAAAAATCTTGTTTGTAAACCAGGATATGTATGGTATTGATGGGGGAAACAGGGGAGAGGAGGCCTTATTGGGGAAGGAACGGGACACGGGGACAGTGTACTCTCCTGGCATCCCTTCCTTTGTACACTTACCGGATTGTTTGATCGATTTCGTCATCTTGGCGATAGGTGCTGCAAGAGCGTGAATACTCACGGCAATGGCATCCTCCAGCACTCCCACCAATAAGTTCGGCACTCGGCTTTGTCAAGCATTTTCCGAATAACTTTACGTGTAATCCGGTGAACATCATCCCCCTGGTCATTCTAAGGAACATCGGGAAGAAACATAGGGGAGCCGAACATTATCCCCGGCTCCCCTTTGAGTATCCACTATGGTTGCTGCTACCAGACCGTCTGGACCTCACATATTTTTAATCAGCTCATCAGCAAACTGTGAGCACTTGACCTCGGTGGCTCCCTCCATCAAACGGGCGAAATCATAGGTGACCACCTTGCTGGCAATGGTTTTTTCCAGGGATTTTATAATCAGCGCGGCCGCCTCAGTCCATCCCAGGTAACGGAGCATCATCTCGCCGGAAAGAATAACCGATGAGGGGTTCACCTTGTCCAGCCCGGCATACTTGGGAGCGGTGCCATGGGTCGCCTCAAAGATTGCGTGCCCGGTGTCGTAATTAATGTTGGCACCCGGTGCTATGCCAATGCCTCCTACCTGAGCCGCCAGAGCGTCCGAGATATAGTCCCCGTTGAGGTTTAAGGTGGCGACCACTGAAAACTCGCGGGGACGGGTCAGGATCTGCTGCAGAAATATGTCAGCAATGGCATCCTTGATAATGATCTTGCCCTCGGCCTCAGCCTGTTTCTGCGCCTGGTTGGCGGCGGCTTCGCCCTTTTCTTCTTTAATGCGGTCATACTGGTTCCAGGTGAAAACCTGGTCGCCAAACTCCTGTTCTGCCACTTCGTAACCCCACTGCTTGAATGCCCCTTCGGTGTACTTCATTATATTACCTTTATGAACCAGGGTAACGCTATTTCGCCCCTCAACAATGGCGTTTCGGATGGCGGCCCGCACCAGTCGCTTGGATCCCTCTTCAGAAACCGGCTTGATACCTAGGCCTGAGGTTTCTGGAAACCTTATTTTATTAACCTTCATCTCTTCGAGAAGAAAGGCCATGAGCTTGTTGACCTCAGGAGAGCCCTGGGGGTATTCGATGCCGGCGTAGATGTCCTCGGTATTCTCCCGGAAGATCACCATATCCGTGTCCTGCGGCCGTTTTACCGGGGAGGGGACCCCTTCAAACCAGCGGACCGGGCGAACGCATGCGTAGAGATCCAGTTCCTGCCGCAAGGCCACATTCAGGGAACGGATACCGCCACCTACAGGAGTGGTAAGCGGTCCCTTGATGGCCACCAGGTAATGGCGGATGGTATCAAGGGTTTCCTGGGGCAACCACTGCCCGGTCTGTTGAAAAGCCTTTTCTCCGGCCAGTACCTCTTTCCAGACAATTGATCTTTGTCCACCGTAAGCCCTGGCCACTGCCGCCTCCAGTACCCGCGAGGCTGCCGCCCAAATATCCGGTCCGGTACCATCACCCTCGATAAAAGGAATAACCGGGTGTTCGGGAACCCGGAGCCGCCCATTTTCAATCTCAATCCGCTGTCCATGCGTTGTCGTTGCCAAGATTATGACCCTCCTGTTTATTATTGTAAGAGACAGGGAAGCAAGGGGATGGTCCCTTGCTTCCTCGGTGATCGCTTTAGTTCAGATTGAAGGTTCCGTGCTTTTTGAAGTGCTCGACCAGTCCGCCTTCGGACAGAATTTTTAACATCACCGGGGGAAGTGGGGTTACCTCGATGTCTGTACCTTGGGTCAGGTTGCGGATAATGCCCTTCCCGAGGTCAACTTCCAGTTCATCTCCCGGGTTAATCAGGTCCGTATCGCATTCCAGAAGCGGCAGGCCGGTATTGATAGCATTGCGATAAAAGATACGCGCGAAAGACTTGGCGATAACCGCACTGATATCGGCGTTGATTATTGCCAGGGGGGCCTGCTCTCTGGAGGAACCGCAGCCAAAATTCTTCCCGGCCACAATAAAGTCACCCCTGTTTATTTTTGAATAAAACTCGGGATCCAGGTCCTCCATGACATGCCTGGCCAGTTCCTTCATGTCCAGGGTCTTAAACTTGTGACGCCCCGAGATGATATAGTCCGTGTTGATATCATCACCGAACTTATGACTCTTG
>JBLNCH010000079.1:0-8265 GCA_050260485.1 Bacillota bacterium
GAGAACCTGGTCATATGATAAAATATGGCATCAGTTTTCCACCGCAGGATATTACAACCAATATTATTGTTAACATCTATCCAATCCCGGTTTGGAATAATCATAGAAAACCCGGTCAACCGGAATATTAATTAAAGCATTAAAGTCCTGACGCCAATACATTCGTAATATCGACTTTTTCGAAGGGAGTAATCCAGAACTTGAACAACATGATAGGAGTTTTTGCCGTAGCGGTAGCCTTAGGACTTGATGCCTTTTCGGTTGCACTTGGACTCGGACTATCCGGAGTTTCCCGCAGTTTCAGAACCAGGTTTATTGGTACAGTGGCCTTGTTGCATGTAGCTATGCCCCTTTTCGGCTTATACCTGGGACTAGCTGCCGGTAGTTTCATGGGAAAATGGGCAGCAATTGCGGGCGCGCTGGTTTTGGCCTATATTGGTTTTCAGATGATTAGAGAAGGCCTCGAAAGTTATCAAACCGTCGTCAAATTTTCCGAGGCCCGTCAAAAGCTGTTCAATAAAGCACCGGAGGTTAGCCTGGGGGGGTGGTCATCAGTTCTGGTTCTGGGACTGTCGGTCAGTGTGGATGCCCTGGCGGTTGGCTTTGGTCTGGGTATCACCAAGGTTCCAATACTTTACACGGTAATTACGACCGGAATCGTAGCCGGGATTATGACCGGCCTGGGCTGGCTTGGGGGAAAGTATTTTAACGAACTGGCAGGTAAGAGGGCCCAGGCTGCTGGCGGCATACTGTTGATCCTGATGGCAATTAAAATGCTTCTGTAGGGAGGTTTGAGACATGAAGAGGCTGGTATTCATCTGCTCAGGTAACACCTGTCGGAGTCCAATGGCCAAAGGTCTTTTCATAAAACACCTGGAAGAGCGAAATCCTGAATTAAAGGATAAAATAGAGGTCGTAACTGCAGGTACTCAACCGAATACGGAGGACATGGCCTCTCCGGGCGCCCTGGCTGCAATGGGGGAGGTCGGAGTTGATATTTCAGAACACAGGCCCCAACCAGTAACCCAGGAGATATTATCAGAAGCGGACTGGATTCTGACCATGACCAGAGGTCACCGGGATTACCTCATCCGGACCTTTGGGGATAACGATAAATTATACACCATTAATGAATTTCTGGGGCAGGATAAAGATGTACTCGATCCTTACGGGGGAGATTTGGACACTTATCGTTCCTGTAGGGATGAACTCCAGCAGTTGATTGAAATGTTGGCGGAAAAGCTGAAAAGTGAAATTGGGTAAATACAAATGCACTGTTATCAGGAACAGTCGCCTGTCTACGGGGCCGGGATAAAGACTTTATAAAAAACACCGGGGATGGAATTATCTCATTAAAGGATTAACATACATGGTTGTTGAAAGCAATGAGGTGGTAAGTATGCATTTAGTGATTGGGAGCGATCACGCTGGGTATGCCCTTAAGGAATACCTGAAACCTATCATTACCGGTTGGGGACACGAGGTAAGGGATGTTGGTTGTCATGGTGAGGAGCCAGTTGACTATCCTGATATTGCGGAAAAGGTGGTTCTGGCCGTTAAAGAAGGACAGGCTGATCTGGGATTGCTCATCTGTGGAACCGGTCAGGGAATGGCTATAGCGGCCAACAAGGTGCCGGGGATTAGGGCCGCAGTTTGTAATGACGAATTCTCAGCCCGGGCAGCTCGTGAACACAATGATGTAAACATATTGACATTAGGCGCGCGGGTGGTTGGCCCAGGGGTTGCCGAATCAATCGTCAAAGGTTTTTTGGAATCAGACTTTTCCGGTGGCCGTCATCAAAGACGTTTGGATCTCATTAAAGACATTGAGAATAAATATCTGAAACAGGGGGAGAAGTAAATGGACTATATCGATAGGTATGTTCTACCGGTGGATCCCGAAGTTGCTCAGGCAATTAACCAGGAGGAACAGAGGCAGGCCAGGAAGCTTGAGCTGATAGCCTCGGAAAACTTTGTTTCCCGTGCGGTGATGGCTGCCCAGGGCGGAGTTATGACCAACAAGTATGCGGAAGGTTACCCGGGGAAGCGCTACTATGGTGGATGTGAATACGTCGATGTGGTCGAGGAATTGGCCCGGGAAAGAGCCAAGGCAATTTTTGGTGCTGCTCATGCCAATGTTCAACCACATTCAGGAGCCCAGGCCAACACCGCGGTCTACTTTGCCGCCTTGAAACCCGGGGATACCATAATGGGAATGAATCTGGCTCATGGCGGACATCTGACTCATGGCAGTCCAGTTAATATATCGGGGACATATTTCAATATCGTGAGTTACGGTGTGGATAGCGAGAAGGAGACCATTGACTATGAACAGGTGATGGAGATCGCCCATCAGACAAAACCCAAGATGATTGTAGTCGGAGCCAGTGCCTATCCACGCACCCTTGACTACAAGGCCTTCAAAACCATCGCCGATTCGGTTAAAGCCCTGCTGATGGTAGACATGGCGCATATAGCGGGACTGGTGGCAACCGGATTACATCCTAATCCGGTACCCTATGCCGACTTTGTAACCACCACTACGCATAAGACCTTGAGAGGCCCTCGTGGGGGGATGATACTCTGCAGCCAGGAATGGGCGGCCAAAATTGACAAGGCTGTATTCCCGGGAATTCAGGGCGGGCCATTGATGCATGTAATTGCCGCCAAGGCGGTCTGTTTAAAAGAAGCGCAGACGAAAGATTTCTTTGCCTATCAGAAGAACGTTATTGAGAATGCGGCTATCCTCGCCGGTGAACTCAAAAAGCATAATTTCCGTCTGGTCTCAGGTGGTACCGATACTCACCTGATGCTGGTAGATGTTCGGAGTCAGGGTCTAACCGGTAAGCAGGCTGAGCAATTGCTGGAAGAGGTTAATATAACCGTTAATAAAAACGCCATACCTTTTGACCCTGAAAAACCGACTGTAACCAGCGGAATCAGGATTGGAACCCCTGCTATCACTTCCCGAGGGCTTCAAGCCGAGGACATGGTGGACCTGGCCAGGGCTATATCTTTAGCCTTGAATGACCGGAATCAATCGAGCCAGGCCCAAGCCAGGGCGATCGTTGACAGTATTTGTAATAAATACCCGTTATACGGGGATTAAAAAGGAAACCGGAGATACCATGACTGGTGGAGCAAGTACCTCAGGCAGTTACGCATCCAAAGGCGGCGACGTCGGGACTTGCTCTTTTTAATTGGCGAGGACAGGGGGAACAGAAAATGGTAAATGAGCGGCCATCGTGGGATGAATACTTTTCCCAGCTGGCCAGAATGGTGGCCAGTCGTTCTACCTGCATACGACGGAATGTAGGTGCATTGCTGGTTAAAGGCGAGCGGATAATTGCTACCGGTTATAATGGGGCACCGCAAGGAATCCCACACTGTCTTGATGTTGGCTGTTTGAGGCAGGAAAGAGACATACCCTCAGGTCATCGTTATGAGTTATGCCGGGGAGTCCACGCCGAGCAGAACGCCATCATTAACGCCGCCCGTTATGGGATATCTACTATTGATTCGGTTCTCTACTGCACCCACCAGCCGTGCATGTTATGTTCACGGATGCTGATCAATGCTGGAGTGATAAGGGTGGTTCACCAGGGTGATTTTAATGACGAACTGGCCCTGGAGGTCTTAAAGGAAGCAGGAGTTGAAGTTGTTGAAATCCGGATTTAGGGGAGGAGAGTGGCATGAAGACCAAGACTATAAGCCTTCCTCGGCTCAACCGGTTAACACCTACCCTGGAATCCACGGCATTAAAGCTAATGGAGGAAGCCGGGGAGCTGGCAGAGGCTATTGGCAAGTTAAGAGGATTAAGCGGGGAAGCCATTCATGTGAATGAAGAGGAGACAGTAGCCACAATTATGAGTGAATTGCTGGATGTAGCTCAGACTGCAGTATCGATGATGTTTGTAATGGAAGAGAACTATCAGGTTGATATTGAAGAGGCAGTAGAGAAGCACATCAATAAACTGTGCCGCAAGGGCTATCTGGTTAAATATGCCAATGAGTAACCGTGGAAAAGGAATTCTATTTGTGTGCAGAGAATGATAAAATTCTGTACCATAAGCGTAACATATACGTATCAGGAACCGGCAAAGTTCAGACTATTCAAAACATGAAAAAAAGAGGAATTTGCCGCCAGATAGAGAAATCAAATTTGGGTCAATAATGACCAGGGAGAAAAATGAGAAAATATGCAAAGAAGAACCGGTAATTGGGCCAAATCGCTGGGTAATGCCCTTTCTATGGCCACCAGCTTCGCTGCTTCAGTAGCGTTAGGGTATTTTGCCGGAAGTTATCTGGACTCTCGATTAGGAACCGCACCGTATTTGATGCTGATTCTGCTCCTGCTGGGAGTAGCAACCGGGCTCAAAATAATGTATGATCAGGCTTTCGGGAAGAACGCCAACCATAATAACGAAGGAGAAAGGAAGGATACCCGGAAGTTCGCACCCAGTAAAGAGATAATTGCCGCGCTGGATGAGGCCAAGAAAATGGTGGCAGATTTGGATAAATCGGACGTCGAACCTAAACATAAAGAATAAGCCAGAGGGTCACCAAAGATGTACGATATAACAGTGTTCGTAGGTATAGTTATTGGTCTGGTGATATTCGGCCTGTCGGCCTGGTTAAACCTCAAGGTAATGAAAAAAGCCAGGGAGATGCCGCCCCGGGAAGCCACCAAACATATAGTAGTCAGGTATATGGGCAGAATAGCGGTGCTCACCTTGCTACTAGGGCTGCTTACCTGGTGGTACGGATTACATCTGATAATCGGGATTTTATGTGGTATGGTCCTCGGTAGTCTGGTCTTTCTGGTCGTAAGTCGAGGTAATCGAGCATTCTTTGAACGTTTGGTTAACGGACCCGGAGGACGGTACTGAGCCGGCATATCAAATTCTAAAGGAAAGGGGGGGAAGTAGTTGATATTTGCGTCAGCGTTGCAAGAGCCACTGTTTACAATAGCGGACAAGTTGCCAGTGCCAGATCTGATTGTTACCGAATGGGCCATAATACTTATCATTGGACTATTTGCGTATTTTGCAACCCGAAAAATGGAAAGGGTCCCCCGAGGGTTACAAAATGTCTTTGAAATGGCAGTCCAATGGACATTCGATTTCTTTGGGCAGATGTTGGGTGAGTCGGTAGCCAAGAAATGGACGCCATTATTGTCCACCTTTTTCTTGTTTATACTGGTGAGTAACTATAGTGGTCTGATCCCAGGGGCGGCATATATTGATGGTTTTAAAGCGCCCACCAGCGACTGGAATATTACAGCCACTCTGGCGATTATTGTGTTCTTTTCGGTTCAAATAGCCGGGTTTAGAGAGCACAAGATGCATTATTTCGGACACTTCATTAAACCAATGCCGTTGATGCTACCCTTGAACATCCTTGAAGAAGTAGCTCGTCCACTGTCTCTGACGCTCCGTCTATTTGGTAACATTTTCGGGGAAGAAATGATAATTGGCTTTCTATTGATGATGGCGCCGTTCCTTATACCGATGCCAATGATGGCCTTAGGGCTATTGACGGGAGCAATCCAGGCGATTGTGTTTACCATCCTGGCATCAAGTTATATAGGAGCCGCTACTGGAGAAGGCCACTAAACTTTTCATGGTACTGGTTATTATTCGTATCAGTGAAGAAATGAAATGCAACATTCACTGAAGCAGGAAAGGAGGGAAATGTAATGGAAGGGATGTTCGCAATTGGTGCCGGCCTCGCCGTAGCCGTTGGAGCTCTGGGCGGTGGCATCGGTCAAGGTATCGTCGGGGGAAAGGCTTTGGAGAGTATCGCCCGGCAGCCCGAAATCGCAGACCAAGTTAGAACCCTGCTGTTCATCACACTCGCTTTTATCGAGACCCTAACTATTTACGGCCTGCTCATCGCGTTCATGCTTGTGGGTAAGATTTAATAATACCAGCGGACAGTGGGAGTCTAACGCGTAGTTTGGGCGATGAGAGGACAATCGTTGGGATGAACTCATCGCCCACAAAACTATCTTACCGTAAACGAATGGAGGTAGACATGCCTGTGAGAAATAGAAAATGGTTAGCCCTGGCGGTCCTACTCCTGAGCATGCTTATCGTAATGGGATTGGCAACCTCCTGTTTGGCATCGGAGGAAGGAGTACCACCTTTTCCCGATATAGCAAAGATTGGGTGGACCGCAGTCAACTTTTTCCTGTTGCTAGCCATACTATATAAATTCGGGTTCAATCCCGTCAGTAACATGTTGGAAGAGCGGACCAATACCATCGAGAGTTCATTGAGACATGCTGAGGAATTATTAGTTGAAGTCGAACAGATGCGTAAGGACTCGGCAGCTGAACTGGCTGAGGCTCGCAGAGAGGCTCAAGAGATCGTAGCCCGGGGTACTCAAATTGCAGAAGAAACAAAGAACGATATCATATCCAAGGCTGAGGCTGAGGCAACGGCTCATAAAAACAAGGCTATTGCTGAGATTCAGGCGGAGAAGGAACAGGCTCTCTCGGAATTGCGCGATACCGCTGCTACGCTGGCTATTATGGCCGCCGAAAAAGTCTTGGGCAGGGCGCTAACTGAAGAAGACCACCAGGCGATGGTCAAGGACTTTATTAAAGATGCAGGAGATCTGTTATGTTAAACAAGAGTGTCGGTAGGCGCTATGCAGAAGCCTTTTTCGCCATTGCCCAGGAGCAAAATAAGATTGACGAGTTCCAGCAAGAGTTGGGTGAAGTTGTGGACGTCATCTTGACCAATGAGGAACTCAAAGCGTTTATGTTTCATGTACTGATACCGCCTCAGGCGAAGAAAGATATCCTGTCTCAGCTTTTTGCAGACCGGGTTTCAGCAGGCACGCTTAATTTCCTGAACCTGGTTATGGACAAAAGAAGAGCCGATCACCTGGGAGTAATTTTTGAAGAGTATCAGACCATGGCTGACGAAAGCAAAAACGTCCTTAAGGCCGAAGTTGCATCAGCCAAGTATGTTAGTGAACAGGACCTAGCGGAACTGGAAAATACCCTTTCAGCAGCGACCGGCAAAAAGGTCAGGGTAAAGCTGACTGTGGATCCGTCTTTAATAGGCGGGATCAAAGTCCGGATAGGAGACAGGGTTATTGATGCCAGCGTTGTTAAGAAACTTGACATGCTAAAATCAAGCCTCAAGAGAGTTAAGATCAGCTAGATAGGGGTGAGGTACTAAATGAGTATTAGACCGGAAGAGATTAGCGCTATTCTTAAACAGCAGATAGAGCGCTACCAATCTGAGGTCGAAGTCAGCAACGTTGGTACCGTCATCTTTGTGGGTGACGGTATTGCGAGGATCTATGGTCTGCAGAATGCTATGGCCGGAGAATTGTTGGAATTCCAAGGCGGTACTTACGGGATGGTACTGAACCTGGAAGAGGACAACGTCGGGGCCGTGTTACTTGGTGAGTATTCACACATTAAAGAAGGCAGCATGGTCAAGGGGACCGGGACTATCATGTCGGTACCTGTTGGTAAAGCCATGCTGGGCCGGGTGGTGAATGCTCTGGGTCAGCCGATTGATGGCAAAGGACCAATTAATACGGACAAATACCGTCCGGTTGAGCGAGTGGCCCCCGGGGTGGTTAAAAGGGCGCCGGTTAACACTCCGATGCAGACGGGTCTAAAGGCTATCGACTCCATGGTTCCCATTGGCAGAGGCCAACGGGAATTGATAATAGGTGACCGTCAGACCGGTAAAACCGCAATTTGTGTTGATGCGATCATAAACCAGAGAGAAAAGAAAGATATGATCTGCATTTATGTAGCTATTGGGCAAAAACAATCTACCGTAGCCAGTGTGGTCCAGAAACTTGAAGAGACCGGTGCCATGGAGTACACCATCATAGTAGCGGCTACTGCTTCCGAGCCGGCGCCCCTGGTGTACCTGGCGCCTTATGCGGGGGTAGCGATTGCTGAAGAATTCATGGAAGCCGATAACGCAGATGTCCTTATTATCTATGATGACCTCTCCAAACATGCCGTAGCCTATCGTGAGATGTCACTGCTCCTTAGAAGGCCTCCCGGACGTGAGGCTTATCCTGGTGACGTTTTCTATCTCCACTCCCGCCTCCTGGTGCGGGCCTGTAAACTAAACGACGAGCTGGGGGGAGGTTCGATAACCGCCCTGCCCATAATTGAAACCCAAGCCGGTGACGTTTCTGCATATATACCGACCAACGTAATATCCATCACCGACGGACAGATCTACCTGGAAACCGACCTCTTCTACGCAGGCCAGAGACCGG
>JBLNCH010000080.1:0-3418 GCA_050260485.1 Bacillota bacterium
AGTAGACGTACCTTATCAAGAGAGGTGTAGTCCTGCAGTTCCAGGTAAAAACTTCCCGGAGACGATGTGCTGCACGGGATCTCCCCAATTTCTTCGGAATCACTGGACACTGCGGCGGGAACGGTAACCTCCTGACCTTCGAGTCTCTCACCCAGGCTCAAGTAAAACCGAATACGATCATTTGTCATCAGTCCTTGAACTACCACCAAAGCAACCAGACCGAAAATCAAAAAACGAACTACTCTTTTGCCGATCTCGTCCATTATCTTCATACAATAATCAGCCCCACTCAGAGTCTCTCCACTATGTTATGACTCCGATGGGGAAATTATCCCAGCAAAAACGGGACCCAGGCAGCGAACGGAATTTACCGCAGACCGCCGCCTGCGGCACCAACAAATTTCACCGGGTGCTGTTCAGGATGGCAAAGGCGAGGGCGGCGGCACCGTAGCCGTTGTCGATGTTCACCACCCCGACTCCGGAGGCACAGGAGTTGAGCATGGTAAGCAGGGCTGATAAGCCGCCAAAGCTGGCACCGTAACCTATACTGGTGGGAACCGCTATCACCGGTCGCGAGGTCAAGCCCCCCACAACACTGGGCAATGCTCCATCCATACCGGCTACCACCACCAGAACCTGCGCCTGGTTCAGTTCGCCGATCCGGTCCAGCAACCGGTGGATCCCGGCTACCCCAACATCGAATATCCGGTTGACACTGGCACCCATGACCTCCAGACAGCCTGCTGCCTCTTCAGCCACCGGAATATCAGCGGTTCCGGCGGTAAGGACTGCCACGGTCCCCCGGACGGAAACCGGGGTGTTGACCACGGTTATCAAGCGGGAGCGTTCATCATACTTCGCCTTGGGTACCAGCTGATTGACTGCGGTGAAGGTTTCAGGCGTGGCCCGGGTGGCAATAACATTGTGTCCCGCCTCATGCAGCCTGGAAGCGAGTAAGGCCACTTCCTGCGGGGTCTTGCCTGGGCAATAGATCACTTCGGGAAAGTTGTCACGCAGGGCACGATGGTTGTCAAGCTTGGCAAAACCCAAGTCCTGGTACGGCAGAGTCTTTAACGCCTCCATCGCCTCATCTACCGACAACTGCCGGTCCGCCAGCTCCTGTAGGATCTCTCGTAACCGGTTTTTGTTCATTGTTGCTTCTCCCCATAACGTGATTCGACCGCAGGCGCGGTCGAGCTAACTTAGATGATTGATTGTAAGTCGAGTTTTTGCAGGTTGTGCTTTACTTCCAGTATTCCATCTTCTTGTCGAGATAGGCCTTGTAAGCTTTGAGTTCCTCGTTCACCCGAAACAGGAGCCTCTCAATGTCGATCTTGTTCAGAGTTAGCTGGTCGGGTTCGATAATCTCCACCTTGCGGAATTCCTCTTTCATAATAAAATGAACCGCATCTTCAATAGTATCGGCTGTAAACTCAATCCAAACCGGCGCATACCCGACCGGGATACCCCGGATTTCATCGAACACGGTATATACATCTCCGCTCATGATGATATCGTCAATCCGAATCCCCTGCACCGGTACGTTGCGAAGTAAAGCTACCTTCTGTTCCCGGATCTGTTCAGCCACCTCTTCTACACTCTTTGACTTGAAAGGAAACCGGTTTTGCTTGGCCCAGCCTTTATAGTCAAATCTTACTCTTAGCTTCAATTTTCCGACCGTCTCTTCCTCTTTAATTATGGACCTCACCCAATCCCTCCCCTGTCAAATGCTTCCGAGATTTGACTTTAATTCTCCCTCTCGTGGTTCAAATCCTGCCGAAATCTGAAATCATTCGCCAATTCCAGTAGAAATAAGCCTAACCCCGCTGCAAGTCCTTCACCGTAACTCAGGTTGAGATTAAACAGCGGCAGCAGTCCCAGTTCATCCAACACCTTGATGTGCCCCTTTTCCCTGGTTAAGGTTGGGGCCATTAAGACCCGAACACACCGTTCATCCATGCGGGCGGCTACCAGGGCAGCAACCGCCGACACAAAACCATCCAACATCACCGGGATGTTTTGCCGGCAGGCATACAGAACAGCCCCGGCCATGGCAATGATCTCGGAACTCCCCACTTCTTCCAGCAGGCTCAGCACATCCCGGGGAAGCTCCTTTATACGCCGGCCAATCCTGGTAACCAGGTCCAGTCGTTCTGGATAAAGCTCACCGATTGCATCAGATCCCCATCCCACCACCTCCGATGGGGGGAGTTCCAGAAGCGCACCTGCCAGTGCGTAGGCGGACAAGGTGTTGCCAACGCCAATCTCTCCCAGTCCCAAGGCCCGTTTGCCCTGCCTGATCAGGGTTTCAACAGCGGCCTCTCCTGCTCGCAGAGACTTTATAACCTGTTCGCGATTAAGGGCAGGACCTGACAGTATATTACCCGTGCCCCGCACCACCTTTAAATCAGAAATAAACCTCCTCGATTCAAACTGGAGGTCCTGAGACAATCCAACATCGATTACCCATTCTTCATGGTTTAACCGCCGCATCAACCGGGCGGTGAAAGACTGGCCCACCAAATGGCTACGGGCAATAATCCAGGAACTCAGGGGCTCGTACGAACTAGCTCTTTCCAGGGATACACCGTTGTCTCCTGCAAAAACCAGCAAGGCGTAATCCAATGGGCCTGCAGGGATATTTAGCATATCAAGTTTAGCCTGCAGGGAACTGATATTTCCTAATGAGCCGTGAAAGTTCACCGGCTGTTAGCTCCTATACTCATTACGTAAATCACACGTCTTACCCTACAGTTGTTTCAGCAAAAGTTTACGGCAGCAGTATTACCAGATTCACGGATACCTGAAGTCTGAACTTTGATTTAAACCGGGTGGGATGTAGGCGGTCAGCCCGTGTTAACGCACCCGCTAATTCCTAAAGTCCAACCTCCTCAGTTCTGCCTGGCGTTTCATGAACTCAACCTCGTCCCTGGACAAGAGCCGGTATTCTCCTTCCGGGACACCCTTGAGGTCCAGGGGACCAAACTTGATTCTTTGCAACTCCACCACCGGGTGTCCCACCTCTTTCAGCATCCGTTTGATCTGTCGTTTACGGCCTTCGTACAGCTCTATCTCCAACAGAGTTCCACGGGCCGACTGTTTCAGCACCTTAACCCGAGCAGGAAGAGTCCGCTCTCCATCCAATAGGATTCCCTGTCGCAGCCGTTTTATTGCATCAGTGCCAACCTTACCCTTACACCAGGCATGGTACGTCTTGGCCACATGATAACGGGGGTGGGTCATCAGGTTGGCGAACTCCCCGTCATTGGTGAGCAGGAGCAGGCCGCGGGTATCATAATCCAGACGGCCAACGGGGAAGATCCGTTCTTTAATATCCGGCAGGAGATCAAGCACTGTTTTCCGGCCCCGGTCGTCCCTTACGGTGGATAAATAGTTTGCCGGCTTGTTTAACAGGAGA
>JBLNCH010000081.1:0-3111 GCA_050260485.1 Bacillota bacterium
GTTGATTTAGGGACTCTCCCCGTAGGTAATCGTTATTGACTGTACCGTCCGGGTTGCTGTTGACAGACAGGGTATTGCGAAATTATTCAGTTGTGGGAAACCAGGGAAGAACCAAGCTAATTATCGTGTTCCGCTATTAAGGATCGGCTTGCCGGTCCTTGATTCTTTCAGGGGAAAGTTTGTTATGGGGGGAACAAAGAAGGGTAAAAAAACAATTCAGAGAAAATGTAGACCATGAATTATATCCGAAGGAGAAAACGCATGCTGATACCTATCACTGAGCGGATCAAGATGGTTAAGGCCTCGACGGATATCAAACTGCTGGTGGCGAATTCGCTTTTGGTTGAGGATGATCGGATTCTGCTGATTGACACGGGTTTTGGCCGGGGGAACGCAGACACCCTAAAGGATATCCCAGTAGACTACCTGGTAAATTCCCACTTTCACGAAGACCATGTAATGTTCAACTGGTTGTTTCCCAAGGCGAAGCTGTTCGTGCCCCTGGAAGATGCGGAGGGAATAAGCTCGCGTCAGGCGTATATTGATTGGTACGGTTTTCAGATCCTGGACGGACAGGCGGTACAAGACTGGATATTTAGGGCTTTTGACTGGCGGGAGTATCATACGGACAACCGGTTTACCGAGGGCTATAAATGGGAACTGGGGAATACGACCGTTCAGGCTTTACACACCCCCGGTCACACTAAAGGACATTACTCCTTCTGGCTGGAAAAGGAACGAGTGTTGTTTGCAGCTGATGTGGCTTTAACTCCCACCGGTCCCTGGTACGGCAACATAACCAGCGATGTGGATCAGTTTATCGCTTCCATCAAGCGTTTAAAGGCTCTCAAACCCCAGGTGGTGGTCTCCGCCCACCGGTCGTTAATTGAAAAGAACATCGACGAACAGTTTGACCGGTATCTGGAAATAATATTCGAGCGTGAAGAAAAACTGCTGAAATACCTGCAGACCGGCCATACCCTGGAGGAAATCGCCGCCCAGAAGTTTCTTTACGGGTACCAGCCTGCCCCGATGATCCAGGCCTTTTTTGAGCGGGTTCACGTCTACACCCACCTGCGACGACTCCGTAATCTGGGCTGGGTCGAGGAACTGGACGGCAGATACCGCAGCACCAGATAGCGCAACCTGCGGTGAAAGACTGTGTGAAAACTAAGAGCGAGTGCATGAAGATTCGTCGATATGCAGCACCACATATTCGCCGGCTTGTGAGTGAGCAACGTTGTGACGAGCCGTTACATCCCTCAACGAAGTTTTTCTGAGTCCAGGGCGGGATTATTTCGCAACGGATGGCGAGATACCGGCATCACGGCATGAATGCCGCATATGCCGGCTGTCCCGCGCAAGGAAAAACAAGTTACGGGGATGTAGGCGAGGACCTTAGGAGCGAGCCGCAAGACGGCGAATATGCTTAGTATGCATAATAATACGCAACAAGTCAGTTTTCACACGGTCTGACGGTTCTGTTACAGAACTGTTCCCCGCGTTAATGATGTATGGGGTTTCGCCTTTTGTGTCACTATGTTACTCGCAGGCCTTCCTGCCGGCCTTCGAACCCTTTGTCCGGCCAAGTATTGTCTGCCGTTTACCGCCCGTGGAATTCTGGTTTTCTCTTTTCGAAGAAGGCGGCAACTGCTTCTTTCATATCCTCGGTACCGCAGCAGTATACAGATTGGGCCCCTTCGAAGAGCAGGCCTGCTCTGCGACTGCTTTCCACCGCTAAGTTGATCCCTCGCTTAGCCATGAAAACCGCTACCGGAGGCATACCGGCGATCCTGTGCGCCAGTTTCATTGCCCGTTCCATTAGCTTATCGGGCTCCACGACGATTTCCACCAGACCGATGGCTTTAGCTTCGTGAGCATCGATTTCTTCGCAGCCGATAATAAGCCGTTTGGCCTGACCCGCGCCGACCAGTTTGGGTAACCGAGTAGTTCCTCCCATGTCTGGTGCTAGGCCAAAGCGAACCTCTGGGATGGCTATGCGTAAATTGGAGGCTGCAATCCTGATATCACATGCCAGAATGAATTCAGTACCCCCACCGTAGCAGATCCCCTGAACGGCGGCAATAACCGGGACGGGAAAGTCTTCCCACACGGTGTAGATTGATTGCAGCCAGTTGGCATTCTTTAATATGTCTTCCGAGCTGCCCTCGGCCAGGAACTTTACATCCAGGCCCGCCGAGAAATTGTCGCCGGCGGCGTTGATTACTACGGCGCGTATATCACCCATAGCCTGTACCGCTCCAGCGGCATCGTAGATTTCCTGCCATACCTCATGATTCAGAGTGTTAAAATGTTCCGCGCGGTTTAAGGTTACGATCGCGACCTTGTCCTCTCGATTGATGAGGAGATGCTTAAAATCCGCCATTAATGTCCAACTCCTTTGCTTTTTGTTACGCTTACATTATTGTACCATGCGGGATCCAGGGTAACCAAAGATCCTTTAAGGCAAAAAATACTTCTCGAGAGAAAGTTCCGGAGGTTCAAGAAATCTGCTGAAATTGCGTGAAAAATGGCAAGCTAATAGATGAAACCAGATCAGGAGATCGGCAGATCCATTTCATTTTAAAAGGGTGAGTACATGGTAATTCGTGGTTTTCAGGACTTTGAGGAGAAAACTTTGACAAGACTGACCGGCCTGGCTGAGAAGAACAGCCTCATTAATCCCTATCTATTTAAAAAGTACATCGTTAAACGGGGGCTGCGCGATGTTGATGGCCGGGGTGTGCTGGTGGGGCTTACCCGGATAGGTGAAGTGCATTCCTATATAATCGATGAGAACGAGATGATTCCGGTACCTGGACGGTTGATGTACCGGGGGATTGATATACAAGATATTGTGGACGGCTTTCTGCAGGAGGATCGTTTCGGTTTCGAAGAAACCTGTTATCTCCTGCTGTTTGGCAATTTGCCCAACCGTAAGGAGCTGGATGAGTTTACGCAGCTGCTGGTCGCCCGGCAGAAGCTGCCGGAGGAATTTGTCCGTGATATAATCTTGAAGACCCCCAGCAGGGACATGATGATAGTGCTGGCCAGAAGTGTCCTGGCTCTTTACAGTTTTGACGATAGAGCGGATGATATATCACTGGAAAA
>JBLNCH010000082.1:0-5213 GCA_050260485.1 Bacillota bacterium
GGTTACTTTTCTGGCTTCTTGTTTGCTCATTTCTACTTTCATCCTCCCATTATATTATTTTGGGGGGATGACATTTTCCCTGACGACTTATACCATGACATTATCGCTGACTAACAACACCGGCAACAAAATCCCGTTGCACAAGCGTTTTCAAGTATTATAGAATTGTGAGTATTGAGACAGATAGGAGGAATCTGCCTGATGGCCGGAATTATCCCGTTTATTGGGTTGCGTTACAATAACAGTAAGATTTCTAACCTTGCATCGGTTATGACCCCGCCGTACGACATAATCGATGACAAATCCCAGGCTCGATACTATGCTGAAAACCCGGTCAATATCATACGCCTGGAACTAGGGCTTATATTTCCTGATGACGATGAGCAGAACAACCGTTACACCCGGGCAAAAAAGTACCTGGACCGGTGGATGGAGGATGAGACACTTGTCCCGGAGGCGAAACCCGCAATCTATGTCTATCAGCAGGAGTTTCCGGGTACCAAGGGTACTCTTACCCGTACTGGTTTTATCTGCGGTTTGAAGCTGGAAGACTATTCTGCAGGATCGGTTCTCCCTCACGAGGAAACCCTGTCCAAACCAAAAGCAGACCGACTCAAGCTGATGCAAGCCACCCAGTGCAACTTCAGTTCTATCTTCGGATTGTACAGTGATCCGGAAAGACTGGTAGATAAAGCCCTGCTGGAGGCCATCGGCGGCCGTGAGCCTGATGTCAATATAGTGGATGAAGCCGGTGAAACTCACCGTTTATGGGTAGTTACTGATGAGGCCACCCTGCAGGCGGTATCCACCAACCTCCGGGAAAAGCAGATCTTCATCGCCGATGGTCACCACCGCTACGAAACAGCCCTGGAGTATTGCAAACAGATGCACATATCCGGTTATAAAGGCTATGACTACGTTATGGCCACCCTGGTCAACCTCTACGACGAAGGGCTGGTGGTTTTACCAACTCACCGGGTAGTGCGCAACATCAGCAACCTTGATCTCAAAGGATTAAAGTCCGCTTTGACTGAGGTTTTTGAGGTTGAGGAATTCGATTTATCTATTGGCTTACCCGGCTTCATGAATGAGCTGGCCAACCGGGGCAAAAAGAAACATGCCTTCGGTCTCTATACCCAGGAGAGATCGCTATATCTCTTAACCGTCAAGAACATGAACCAGGCAAAAAGCCTCATGCCTAAAGAGATGTCCGATTCCTGGAAAAAACTTGATGTGGCTTTGCTCGATAACCTGGTATTGTCAAGATTGCTGAGGATAGATAAGTCTGACAGGAAAAACCGGGATAATATTAGTTACACCAGGGATGAAGATTGGGCAGTTGCCCGGGTCAATGATGGGAGTCACCAACTGGCCTTTCTGCTGAACCCCACCAGGGTCGAAGAGGTGGTTGCGGTAGCTCAGGCCGGAGACAAGATGCCTCAAAAGTCAACCTATTTTTATCCCAAACTGCTGACGGGAATGGTGATAAACCCGTTGTTCAAAAACCTTCCATAAACAAACAAGGGCAAACTTGCTTGCCCTTGTTTGGCGTCTATTTTAAGGTCATGCTGTCTACAAAAACCCGCGAGAAATCCGGGTGATCAGCCAGTTCTACTGCAATTACCTCATCAGCGTACCGCTGGGCTTTTTCTCGCTCCGGAATCAGAATCAGGGCGGCAATGGCTCCTCGCAGGGCGGCATTCCCGATGGCCTTAATCTTTCCGGGTTGAAAATGGGGTATCATTCCTATTCCCATAACCGAGTTAGGGTTCACGTAATTGCCAAACGCGCCGGCAAACATTACTTCATCGATATTCTCCGGCACTACCCCGACCTCTTTCATCAGTATATCGATTCCAGCCCGAACAGCTCCTTTGGCCAGCTGCAGCTGCCGCACATCCTGTTGATTAAACACCACCGGGACCCCTGAAGCAGTTTTGGTTTCATCAACAATTATCAATTCTACACCTCTCTCCGTGTCACGCCATGCCCCGTAATATCTTCCGGGATTGATAAGACCAGTCTCGTCAAGTACTCCCATTTCCAGTAAAACGTTAAGCAGGTCGATCATTCCCGATCCACATATTCCATCCGGTTTATCGATACCAATGACATTGTAATTCAGCTTTCCATCTACCAGCCAAAACCGGTCGATAGCCCCTGTACAGGCAACCATTCCACTGGTGATGTCTCCACCCTCAAATGCCGATCCAGCGGCAACTGAACAGGCAACCAGCCGGTCTTTGTGTTTTAACGCCATCTCACCATTAGTACCTATATCAATCAGCAGAAAGCTTTCCGGGGAGCTGTCATCAACCGCCAGCAGGCAGGCGATAATATCTGAACCCAGAAATCCGGCAATCTGTGGTAAAAACAAAACCCGACCAGCCGGATGCATAGGCATTCCCAGGCTACAGGCCCGTACCACGGTTGTATCTCTAAACAACCCAACATAAGGTGCTTGCCCCAGACCCCGGGGATCAACTCCCATAAAAAGGTGCAGCATTACCGGGTTGCCGACCACTATCATCTCCAGAATGTCCTCGTGGGCTATATCCAACCTGTCCAGCAAACCGTCCACCATACTGGCGATATCCCTCATAACCTTGTCCTGCATCAGCTTCAGGCCCCGTTCATTCTCCATCACATAACTGATGCGTGCCAGAATGTCCCGGCCGTAAGCTATCTGGGAGTTCGGACGCGTCCCTTCCCCCAGCAGTTCTCCGTTCACCAGGTCAATCAAGGCGCAGGATAAAGAGGTAGTCCCGATATCCAGAGCTAGACCACAAAATGAGTTTTGTCCCCGGGGATGAATCCGCAGCACGGTAGAATCAATTAGACCACCGACGACCCGAAACCCATCACCCTGATCGAGTTTGGCAATTATATTCAAATTGGAAGGAGTTATTTCCAGCTTATAGCCTTTAAAGGCCCACTCAATACGTTCCAGCAGCGGAATCGGTTTTCCCCGGTCAAAAGGTGGTATATGAGTATTAACCGGTCGCACTGCCGACAGAACCCCGGGGTACCTTTCATACATCAAGAGCCCGGTTTTACAGTTGGCGATTCTAACCTCGGGGAGAAATACCGTGGTTTCTCCCAGGACATGACACTTGCAGGTCAGCCTGTAGCCCTGTGACACCTCCTCCGAACTCAAAGCGGAGATTTCCTCACTCGTTGGAGGAGAGACCTCCCCTTCTAACCGGGCCTTGCACTTAAGGCATATTCCTCGACCGCCGCAATCACCTCTCTGCACGATTCCGGCCTGCTGTATCGCATCCCATACCGTCTGTCCTCTGGATACCCATGAAACCAGAGGCTCGGAAGCAGTTTGAATCCTCACTTTTACCCGGTCATTCACATAATCACCTCATTATTGTTCGCCCATGAACTTTTCCTGTATAAATCGGCATAAGGATTCAGTCTCATCAAATCCAAATACGGGAACCTGTGCTCCCCTGATTGGAAAATCTGCCACCAGAGCCACCAGGTTATCGGGGTTGATCAACTCTCTGCTAATACCCTGGCGGGCCACCTCAATCTTGGGCCGGCTCTCCCGCTTGAAACCTTCAGCAAAGATTATGTCAACATCATCCTGCATTAACCGGCACAGTTCGTCCAGAGAGTGATCTCTTTGCACATCCTTGTAAAAGGCCAGCTTGTAGGTTGAAGATACGGCTACCGCCCGGGCACCAGCCTCTGCCAACCGATAAGAATCCGTATCCGGGACATCAATTGTGAAGTCATGTGAAGAATGCTTAATCACTCCTACCCGATATCCCCAATCGCTGAAAAAGCGAATAACGCCCTGCAAAACTGTTGTCTTGCCCGCATTATGATAACCTATAAAGGATATTACTGGCACCACCGACCTGCCCTCCTTAAATCACCCGGTACGAATGGGAATAGACATTGAACCTTTTTCCCCGGGTAAATCCCACCAATGTAAGACCCAGCTTCTCTGCAAACTCTATGGCCATGTCAGTAGGGGCTGACTTGGATATCAAAACCTGAATTCCCATCTTAACCGCCTTAAGGGTTATCTCCGATGAGACCCGCCCACTGATAAGCAGGGCTTTATCCCCCGTCTTTATCTTATTCCGCAGACAGTAACCAAAAACCTTGTCTACTGCGTTGTGCCGGCCAATATCATCTCTCTGAATAAGCAGCAGGCCGTTCTGACCAAGAGCAACCGTGTGAACCCCTCCGGTGTCCCGGTGTAAAGATGAATTCTCCTGTAGGGTTTTCATCATTTCAATGATCACGGCTGGTTCAATTCGGTAATCTCGAGGCAGTTCTTTACTCAGCCGGGCATCGGCGAGTTGATAAAAGGAAACCCCCTTACCGCAGCCGGTTGTCACATAGCGTTTGAGAAATGTCTTTTCCGTAATATCCCGGGAACCTTGCAAAGCGACCAGACTTTCTCCGGTCGCCCGGTTCAGTTTAAGCTCCACAATATCGTCAGCAGCCGTTATAAATCCCTCACTGGCCAGGTACCCGACCGTTAAATCCTCCAGGTGTTCCGGGGTGCATAGAAGAGTAACCAGATCATGTCCGTTCACATAGATGGTAAGAGCCTGTTCACTCACCACTACGTCTTCAAATTCAGCAAAACCATGAGTCAGATCAAATCGATAAATCTTTCGGGTTGTGATTATCTCTTTCATCACAAGGCTTTCCTCCGATTTTCTCAAATTATAACCTGCTTGTTTGCGTTCACCAAATGCAACCTCTGGATTAAGGGTGTCCGGCGTTGAAATTTAATGATCTGCTGTTACTATAGTTCCAGTTCAACCGCCGGGTTAAGATCCAAGCAGCCAAAAACCTTCCCATAAAAAAAGGCGGCTCACGCCGCCTCCGGTGACTTTAGTTATCATTTGGTCTCTGCCATCAAAGCAAAGGAGAAAACAAGCACCATAAAGAGCGATGCGAAGATCGCTATAATCATTAACTTGGGATTGGTCAGTACAACCTCTGCTCCCAGTCCCTGCTTGGCAGAGCTGAATAGCCAGTTCATAAATACTACACCTAATCCAGTTAGGATATAGGCTACCAACTTCACTTTACCCGGAAGAGAAAACCTCTTGGCAAAGGTGCAGAATTTCCAAAAGGCCCAAACACTAACTATTACCAGAGCCAACTGAACAATAGCATTATCTAAAATTCCCCCCACTGTTTCACCTCCTCGCAGCTGTCGCTCCTAGCCCAACCTA
>JBLNCH010000083.1:0-10095 GCA_050260485.1 Bacillota bacterium
TATATCCCCCATACATTGTTTATTTTGCACTTACAATGATAAGGGATTGGTCTGGCAGAGTGGTCCACTTTTTCGCTAGCGTTTTTCGCTTCCTTGGATCAGTTTCAGTTTAGCGTTTATAACTCTGCTGAAGCATACGGACCATTCCATAGCCGAGATCTGTTACCTGTCCGGCTTTAGCAACCATAGCTATTTCAGCCAGATCTTTAAGAAAAAAACCGGCGTGTCCCCTTCCCAATTCAAGTTGAGTATTTAAGAAAAACCCGGAGCAGACTGCTCCCGGTTTTCCAGTTAATTACAATTCCCTTGGATATCAGCCTTTGTCAGCCTGGCTTCCTGCAGTTGTGCGTTCCATTCTACGGCACAGCCCAGGTTTTCAGAGATGAAACGCAGGGGCAGCAGCGTCAACATTCATTTAACCAGCCCATCAGCCTCATCTCCTTTTTTTCATCTGGTTTTGGAACAAATCTTTCGCCCTCTGATAGTATTCTTTGACACGAATGGAATAACCATACGTCCTTCCGTCGGTGGTGACAAAGCATAAGGCAAACGTAAACGGAAGTGTTTTCACCGCTTTCAGCTCCGCCAGCTTCAGCAGGCGTTTCGCCCGGCCCTGTATTAGTACTTCCTCCAGGGGCAGAGAAGAGAGCATTTCCTGAAGTCTGTCGGTGATGTCCTGCCAGGCTGTCATCCACTGCCATTTGCCAATATCCGTTCCCGCTACCACTCTATCCACGCCCGGCAGGGGAACTGTTATCGCATACAAAGATTGGTTCGTGACCAGGAGTGCATTTTCCGGAGTGAGTACCTGCCCGGTCCCTAATACGGCAACGCTTCTGGTTTTGCCATACTGCATAACCGCAGGGATAGCATGCACCAGGTATTCACCCGGCTCCAGCTCAACCGCCCCGGGTGACGGCTCCGCCGCCGCATTAAGGTCAACAGCAGCCGCCCTTTTTAGGCTCACAACCTCCACCACGATGATGGCTATGGCCAGCAGGATTGTAGCGGCGCCAAAATACCAGGGAACTCCCAGGTAGATAAAGAATATGGCCATCAGAAAAAGCAGAGCTGAAAAACCCAGGCTTTTCCCCAGCCTGAGAATCAGTCCCGCAATTCCTACTTTCTGCACACCGTCAGCCATTTTTCCCGCTCTTTTTTCTTGCTTGGTTTCAGTAATCATCTTTCACCTGCCACCTTGGTCCCAATCACTTCAGCATCATCTTAGAGATCCGGGTCACTTCATCGCCTTCCAGGGTAACGGCAATTGTTCCCCCATCTCTGTTTTTCCAGATATACTGGCGCATCTCCTGACCCTCGCTCGTGGTCAGCAAGAACTCAGTACCGGGACCCAGGATGTCGGTTACCTCTTCTAAACTCATGCCTTCTTTGAGCTTTTCGTATTTATCCAATGTCACCTTTTGGGCACCGGACAATAAAGGGCCCAGTCCATCATGGGTTTTCGCGGTTACTATACCGTCGTAGAAGGTAATACTGAGGCTGGTCTTGTCTTCGTTGGTCCATTGATACTGCTTCAGCCTTTCATTGTCGACTACCGCTTCCCCCTCGGTCCCCAGCAATCCGCAGACATCTTCATAACTGTCGCCGGCGTTAATCTGCAGGTATTCTTCCAGGGTGTAATCGCGATTGTCATTTACAACTTCGATTTGCTCCTGACCGTCGTTTTCTACAGCCGGTCCTCCCTGCCCGCACCCGGGCAGGGCAATAAAAAGCAGCATAAGAGCTATTAATATTTTTTTCATGACCTCAAACCCCTTCCAGAAGATTGAAAATGTAGCCCATACAATATAGTATAGAGCCCTCTAGGCAGCTTAATTTTAGTCTGCTTGCTGTCTTTTTTAGGTCAATTGCTAATGTCACCATCAAAGCAGGTACAGACCCTGGTACGGGGCGGGTCAAACAAGCTTCCCTGGTTATCGCTGCTATGACCGGAGTGACATGACTCCTTATACAGCATTAACAGATTATCTATTGTAAACAGGAAACAGGGAGACGGTGTTGTTTTCAGTGCAAACAACACCGTCTCCCTGAGTTCCCAGTAATTATCCAAATTCGAGACTTTGTTACCTTATTAGTCCGAGTGACTTGGCCTTTTCGGTTAACTCCTCAACTTCTTTAACAGAACCAATTGCCAGCTCAATATCAATGTGAGGTTTAAGCTCGTTAACCAGTTTCGCTCGTTCCATCACATCTTTATGTTTCCCGTCTCCCAACGTAATATAAAGAGCTGTCGCTAACCGTTCTAAAGTTGCTACCCCACGGTTTGAAAACTGTTGAGCAATAAAATCAATTTTATTTAAGTATTCTTCTACCGTCTTTTTGTAAACGTCCATTAGTGTAGCAGCTGCTGCACCTGGTACATATGAAGGTCTATATGGATACGGTCGTGCAATAAGTTCCAAGGATGCGTTTGCGCGCATGATACTTAATTCATCCCGAAGGTCAAACGAGAAGGGACCGTGTTTATACAATATAAAATCATACCCCGTCGGAACATTTAGCATTTCCTGAAGAAAATAGAATCCTTTTTGAATGTGTGTTTCCCCACACCAACTACCATTCTCATTAAGGGCCTCAACAAGCTTAAGAACCACAGCTTGCCGTTTAACCTTTTTCACTTCTCTCAATCCTCCACATTTGTCTTATTTAGGATATTCAACCTTTCACGCTCCAGCCATTTAAGGCCTTCGTCAACAAACTCGGGTTTAATAAACACGTAATCAAATGAAGCAACTGGAATTTTCTGAATGATTTCTGATTTAATTATGGAACTTGTAATGCGTCCGTCATTACATAATACAGGAAAATCTGATGAAGCATTCTTTTGAGTAGAATAATCTCTTCTAATGGATTCTTCACCAAATTTCGATAACGCCGCTTCATAAATTGCTTCTCCTGGGTTAGGATTAATTTGTATGTCATCAGGATGCCGCTTGTACAGTAATCGGAAATGCTCTCTATTTACAATTTTCCTTGCTGAATCATGACCCCTCTGACGATCATCGGCAGCCGCCTTAGCTATTGCCACAAGCACTTCATTATCAGTTATTTTGATTATATCGGCAACCTCATTAGAAAACTTACCTTTAGGCAACCACTCAAGTAAAAAGTCTTTAAGATGTATATCGTATATTCTCCGAACTGGATGAAAATAAACCTGGGAATACATAAAATAACGTGCTAATAACAGAGCTTCAGCTGTATGTAAGCCTCCTTCTTCTATTCCGAGGGCAGGTTCAATGGAGTCGTCATTTTCACCTGTGGATCTAGGTAAAATTCTCAATGTATCTATTAGTCGAAAATGGTCAAATCGACCATAAACCACACCGGCATGGTAAGAATCCCTTAATAAGTAATCAATTCTATCAACACCAAATGCATCCCCAACGATCACTTCTGATAATACTGCTTCCCAATCAGAAAACACTACCCCTTTTAATTTCTTTGGTCCAACCGCAAGTTTGATAATATCGTCCGTTCTCAGTGGTGGAGTAATAGATTCCCATATTTGCTGCATATCTTTACTTTTAATTATTTCAACAGTAATTGTTTCATGATCAATGCCATTGGGTAGCAAGTCTTCCGCAGCATGTGAAAAAGGTAAATGTCCCAAGTCATGGCAAAGTGCTGCCATTCTTATTACTCTTCGCCAGTATCGTAATTTATCGTCTTGGTTTACTTCAGGTATTAAATTCCTAATCTTCTCATGTAAGTTTCTCGGGTTCGTTATAACATCGAATACTCGTCCGGCAAGTTCCATTACACCCAAGGAATGTTCAAAGCGTTTGTGGGTGGCACCTGGATAGAGCAGGTAGCACATGGCAAGTTGATGAATGTTTCGCAATCTTTGAAATGGGTAGGAATCTAGAACTCTTCGTTCATCGCTATCAAGCTTTATAAAAATATGTATGGGATCACGAATCTCATGGTTGTCCTTACTCACTTAATGAGCCTCCATAAACCTTAAGTATAACGTCACAGGCAAAACACATTACTCTGTCAATTATAGTTTATGGCAAACATTTGTTCGTGTAAATATATTATTTGTATTGTAAACCGTCGGTTTTAAAGTTACTTTGTATGGTTAACGTTCTTTATCATACTTCAGATATTCTCGTTAAGTAATTAGGTTCCTTCCAGATTTACATTCCAAAGTCATTACCGAATATGATGCAGCAGTATTGAAAACAGCTTCACAACCGTCAATATGCCACTTCGTATTAGCTCGCCCGTTTAAGTGTCTCCACAGCTGTATATCTAGCCCGGCATTCTTATTTAGGATAGAATTACAAGTAAGCAACTGCTGGGGGAGTGGTTCTGCTGTTGTCTGCATGGGAGAAATCAATTGTCGAGAATAATGAAAAAAGAGAGCAATTGACCTTTAGTCCTTACGCATGTCCCAGTAGTGCCGCGGAACGTCTGCACCCGGAACCAATTCCTGACACCGAGAACATCCGACCTGCATACTATCATGATACCGATCGGATCATCCATTCCCTTGCCTACAGCCGCTACATTGACAAAACCCAGGTTTTCTTCCTGTTTGAGAACGATCACATAACTCACCGGGTCCTGCATGTGCAGCTGGTATCGAAAATCGCGCGCACAATTGGCCGGTTTTTGCGGCTAAACGAGGATCTGATCGAAGCCATCGCTCTGGGCCACGACATTGGTCACACTCCATTCGGACACGACGGCGAAAGGTATCTGAACGAAATCTGCGAGGAAATGGGGATAGGATACTTCCGGCACAATGCTCAAAGCGTACGGTGCCTGCAGGAACTGGAAAAGGGCGGAGTGGGCTTAAACCTTACTCTGCAGGTTCTGGACGGGATTCTGTGCCATAACGGGGAGGCCATCTCCGAGCAGTACATCCCCGCGCCTCGAAAGACCTTTGAGGACTTTCAGCTCGAGTATGAAAAACTGTGGACGGAAAAGGACTTCGGCAATGATATTAAGCCGTACACGTTGGAAGGATGCGTAGTCAGAATCTCCGACGTTATTGCCTATATCGGCCGCGACATCGAAGATGCCATTATCGTAAAGCTGATAACCCGGGATCAACTGCCCGAGCATGTTGTAAGGGTGCTGGGAAACACCAACCGCGAGGTCATTGACCGGCTGATTCGGGACCTGGTGCAGCACAGCCTGGGAAAGCCGTACTTGGTATTCTCCCCTGAGATTGTCGGCGCTCTGCACGAGCTAAGGGATTTCAATTACCGGTACATTTACTTATCACCGCTCAAACAATCTCAAGACGCCAAAATCCGAGCAATGTTCCGCCAGCTTTTCAGCGCCCTGCTGGAACACGTCAAGGGGAATGAGAAATCCTCCCCCATTTTTTACGATTTCCTCGATAGTATGGGCCAAAAGTATAAAGAAAACACGCCACCTGCTCGCATGGTGGTGGATTACATTGCCGGTATGACCGATGATTACTTCATGGATACTTACACCGGCCTCTTTCTGCCCCAGAAATTCGGCCGGGAAATAACGTAGGCAGAAAGGCGATTTTCAATCTGATTTCTGCTACCCGCCCCTCGCATGGAGCTGACCACCGTGCGGCGCTCCCGGCTGCTCATACTCCTGCGGCCGCGAACATCATTATGCTGGAACCATCCGTCCGACCCGGCTTACAGAGGGATTTAGGCTTTTGAGGTGTTATTCAACAAACCGAAAATCCTCCGGTTATTCCGGTAGAGAGCCTTAAAAGCCTCAAAATTCTTATCATGGATCTCCCGGTTGCTCCGATTGGGCGTGTACCTTGCGGCTACCTTGATCAGGCTCTTAACATCACTGAGCTCACCGATGATTCCGAGCCCCACGGCCGCTACCGCTACCGCCCCGACCGCACCTACATTTTGCGGGTTTTCCACCGTTTCGATCTCCCGTCCCAAAACATCGGCCAGGGTCTGGCAGGTAAGAGGTGCCAGAGCTCCGCCGCCGACCAGCCTGATCACCTCAGAAGTCCTGACCTTTTTCTCCTGTGACTCCAGCTGCCAGCGCAGGTGGTAGCAGACCCCCTCCAATACGGCATGGATCATGTCCGACTTTCCGTTTTCGATGCTGATATTGAAAAACATACCCCGGGCGTTGGGGTCTTCGAAGGGACACCGGTTGCCGTGCAGCCAGGGGGTGAATATAACCCCGTTGCTGCCGGCCGGGACGTGCTGTATGGCATGCATCATGTAATCATACAGGTTTCGATAGACTGCCTCCGGACCCTCGTCGACCTGTTTCTTCTCCAGGTATATGCTGATCTCATCCAGTGCCAGGTGGTCTTTAACCCATTCCAGGCATTTGCCGGCCGTCTCCAGCTCGGCAAAGTAGTTGAAGTACCGGGGATCAGCCCCTACTATCGAAGCGATCATGCTGCTGGTGTCGACGATCTGGCGGTCGACCACAGTTGAGATCCAGCCCGAGGTTCCCAAATAGGCGTGGGTATTGCCCAGGTCCACCGCTCCCGCTCCTACCCCGATCAAAGAGGCGTCTCCCCCTCCACCGAATACCGGGGTTCCTTCATCCAGTCCCAGTTCCGCCGCAGCCCTGGAAGTCAATCCCCCTATCATGTCGGTGGAACGAACTATCCTCGGCAGGTGCTGCATATTGACGCCCAGCATCCTGCATATCTCCGGGCTGAAACACTTCCGCCCCGGGCGGGTGTCATAGAGCAGCGTAGCGAAGGCGCTGTCCTCGGTCATTACAAACTGGTCCGTACACCTGGCGATCAGGAACTCTTTAACATCCAGCCATTTATAAACCCTGTTAAAAAGCTCGGGCTCGTTCTCTTCCACCCATTTGTATTTCCATACCGGGTCCTTTACACTGGCCGCAACCGCTCCCGTTATGCGGAGGGACTTTAAGAGCTTTAACACATTGACCCCCGCGATCTGCAGCCCGTGAGCCATACCATCTCTGAATTGCTTTTGGGCCCGGTTGTCCATATAGCTCATGGCCCGGCGCACAGGTTCCCCTTCGCGATCCACCAGGACCAGCCCCTGCATCTGGGCACAGAACGATATGCCCTTTATCCGGTTGGGGGCAATATTGTTGTTGAGCAATACCTTCCTGGTGGTGCTGCACATGGCATGCCACCAGTCGTAAGGGTCCTGCTCCGCCCCGCCGTTGTCCAGAACATACAGTTCATAGACTTCCATATCACTGGCCAGCAGCCTTATGGTATCCGCCACCTCGTAAACGCAGGTTTTGATCCCGGTTGTTCCCACATCATAGGCAATTATCAAAGGGTTCATCTCAAGTTCCCCCTCCCCCAGCTTGGACAGGATTATTCTTTACGCGTCTACCGGGAACATAAGCCCGGATCTCATCCTCCGCCACCATTGCACCTTCCCGGCGATTTACTGCAGACAAAAGGCCCCGCGGATAAACTTCATCAGCTGCTCAACCATCAGCTCATCGTTGTCAAGGGCATCCTCTCCCACAAACATCTTCAACCGGTTCTTGTAATAGTCGCAGGCATACGCAAACTGCAGCTGAACAAAAAGATTGTCCAGAAAGAAGGCAAAGTATTTGGGGTCGATGTCCGGACGGACCCGGCCGTTTTCCTGAGCTTCTTTGATGTATGATGCATACAGTTCAGCGGTCACGCCTTCCATATTGGAAACGATGGTCCAGGTAAGATCGGATCTGCTCTCAGTGGTCATCTCATTGTACAGCCTGGTCAAATTGATGTAACGCCGGGAAAAGGTCTGTATGGCCAGGAGTATCATCTCTATGCGCTTGAACAGGTCGTCTTCCCGGGTCACTATATCCTCTAGAGCCGCTTTAAGGGTCTCAACCCCATGATGAACCACCGTCAGATACAGGTCCTCTTTGCTGTCAAAGTAATTGTACATCGAGCCGACGCTGACTCCAGCCTTCTGCGCAATACTGTTGATGTTCGCGCTGTCGTAGCCGTGTTCGGCGAATTCGTCGACAGCCGCCTCCAATATCCGGCCTTGCTTTTCCGGCGACAACTTGTTGAAAGCTTCCCTGAATTGATTCATAGATATTTCACCTTCTCGTTCCTTATGATCAGCTCGGTCGGGCACGATTGACGATGACCCAACAATAGCATATGCTATAAATGAGTGAACGTTCACTCACTTCTATATAATAATATGGAGGGATTCCATGAATCAAGGGTCCGGCATCTCAAATTACCCTGACAGTGCCCGCATAAATAAGCAGTTGGATGAACTGATAAAACTTCCCATATATACGATCCATCCTGATGCCCTAAAAACTTATGTCGAAGAATACTTTGAAAAGAAGTGCGTCCGCTCCAAGCAGATAATCTTGGAGGCCCAAAAGATAATCCCCGGCGGGGTGCAGCACAATCTGGCCTTTAACTACCCCTTCCCCCTGGTGTTTACCAAGGCGAAAGGCGCCTATCTCTATGACATCGACGGCAATCGCTACTACGATTTCCTCCAGGCCGGCGGCCCGACGGTCTTAGGCTCAAATCCCATCGAGGTCCGGGAGAAGGTAATTGAACTTTTGAACGAGTGCGGTCCCTCCACCGGGCTCTTCCATGAATATGAGTATAAGCTGGCGGAAAAAGTCTCCGCCTGCTTCAAGACTGTAGAGATGTTTCGCATGCTGGGTTCAGGCACTGAGGCCTGCATGGCGGCCATCAGGGTAGCCCGTCTGGCCACCGGCAAAAAGTACATCATCAAAATGGGTGGGGCCTACCACGGGTGGAGCGACCAGTTGGCCTACGGCATACGCATTCCCGGTTCCAAGTGGACCCAGGCTCCGGGGGTACCCCGCTTCTGCTTCAAAAATACCCAGGAATTCTTCCCCAATGACCTGAATGACCTGGAAAGAAAACTCCGCTGGAATCGCCTGCGTGGCGGAACAGCCGCAGTCCTCATCGAACCGGTGGGTCCTGAAAGCGGGACCTGGCCGCTGGACTACGACTTTAACCGCAACGTGGAGCAGCTGTGCCGCAAATACGGGGCTCTCCTCATATTCGACGAGGTGGTTACCGCCTTCCGCCTCGGCATGTCGGGGGCCCAGGGATATTTCGGCGTATCCCCGGATCTTACCGTATTTGGCAAAGTGGTGGCCGGAGGTTACCCCGGGGCCGGCGGCCTCGGCGGCAAGAGAGAATACATGAAATACCTGTCTGCCGGACTGGACTCGGGTGAAAAACATAAAAAGGCCCTGGTAGGCGGCACCATGGCTGCCAATCCCTTAAGCTGCGTGGCAGGTTATTACACCCTTTGCGAAATTGAGCGCACCAATGCCGCCGTCCGCGCCGGTCAGATGGGCGACAGATTGATTGCCGGGCTGCAGGAGCTTATCACGAAGCATAAACTGCCGTTTGTCGCCTTCAATCAAGGCTCCATCTGCCATCTGGAAACCGTGGGAACCCTGCATTTCAGCATCAACTGGTCAAAGCCCTGGACCATACCGAGAGTCATAGCGGCCACCGCGGAAAGGAAAGCCGAGATGGAGCATATGGGTGCCGCCTACATGGCGGAAGGCCTGGTTACCCTGGCCGGCAGCAGGCTTTATACCAGCGCGGCCTACACCGAGGAGATGATCGATGATGTACTGTCCCGCTTCGACAAGGTCTTTCAGAATGTAGCCGTTAAAGCCTGAGGAGGATGCCGTGAATATAACCGAGGCGCAAAACCTGGTGGTGAAGGCCGGCATCAAACTCGTCGAATCCAAGCTGATCGCCCGTACCTGGGGCAATGTCAGCTGCCGGCTCGATGCCGCTCATTTCTTGATTACTCCCAGCGGCAGAGATTATCTGAGCCTGACTTCTGATGATATCGTTACGGTTAAAATAGCCGACTGCAGTTATCAAGGCAGCATCAAGCCCTCGTCCGAAAAGCGCATTCATGCCGCAGTATACAGGCTTTACCCGGATGCCAACTTCGTTATTCATACCCATCAGGACCAGGCGTCCATTATCAGCGCATCTGATTTGACCAGCATTAAAGTCCCGAATGCTTACCCGGGGCTCGGTGCAGAGGTGCTGGTCGCTCCTTACGCCCTTCCCGGCACCGGCAAGCTCACCCGCCGCGTATCCCGGACCCTGGCCCAGTCACAGGGACAGGC
>JBLNCH010000084.1:0-2514 GCA_050260485.1 Bacillota bacterium
TGAATAATGAAGTCCTGACTATGGAAATAGGTGAGTCACCACTTAAGGAGGACAAGTGGGTGAATCCCCAGGAATTCCTGCAGGTTCTGCGGGCGGTCAAGGGAGCGCGTAAACTGAACAAGCCACGAGAGGCGATGGGGGGTAAATAGATTGAAACATGTAGTCAGCGTGAGTCTGGGTTCATCAAAGAGAAATCATGCGGTAGAAACGGAATTCCTGGGTGAAAAATTCAGGATCGAGAGGATTGGTACTGATGGCAACTGGGATGAGGCCATCAATATGATCCGTCGCCTGGATGGTAAGGTAGACGCGTTTGGCATGGGAGGGATCAGCCTCTATATTTATGTGGGAAACCGCAGGTACATCCTAAAGGATGCCAAAAAACTGCTGGTCGAGGCCAAGCAGACTCCGATTGTTGATGGTGGAGGACTTAAAAATATCCTGGAGAAACAGAGCATCGAGAGGGTCGCCCGGGAAGGTATTGTGGACTTCAAGGGCCGCCGTGTCCTTATGGTCTGCGGGGTTGATCGACTGGGAATGGCACAGGTGCTCAACGATTTAAGTGATCATATCGTCTTTGGGGATCTCATCTATGGACTGGGACTGCCTATCAGAATCCGCTCAATGAAAGCTTTAGAAATCATCGCCGGATTGATAGCGCCGATTGTGGTTAATTTGCCGTTTGATTCCCTTTATCCCACCGGCAGTAAACAGGATGTCATAATTCCCAAGTTCTCCAAATACTATTATGAAGCAGATATTATCGCCGGTGACTTCCTGTATATCAAGCGTTACCTGCCGGATCATTTGGACGGCAAGATAATCATTACCAACACCACCACGCAGGAAGATGTTAAGCTTCTGCGGGAACGGGGGGTAAAGCTTCTGGTTACTACCACCCCGGAAATGGAAGGCAGGTCATTCGGTACCAATGTAATGGAAGCACTCCTGGTAAGTATAATCGGCAAACCGGTGGACCTGATCACCGAAGACGACTACCGCAATCTGCTCCGGGAATTGGACTTTCGCCCGGGGGTTATATATCTCAACAATTAACCGCGTAACCGGTCATAGCCGATTAGCAGGCCAAAAAACCACCACCCTTAGGCTGGAAAGGCTGAAGATGAGGCAAATCGGCTTACTGACCATACTGAATAGGACACAAGGGGGCCTCCTGTTTCAGCCATCAGTGTTAAACAGGATCGCCCCTCTTTTTTTTAGACCCCGTTCATCCCGGACAATCAGACTGAACGAGATAGGGCTGGAGGCCCGGGAGATTCATATTCCGTTGGGTAGTGAGAACTGGGATTTTCTCGATCAGCGAATCGGGGAACAGTTCGGGCAGAAAGTCAAGTCACTGTGCCGGAAGCAGGATATTGAATCCCTGGGAATAACCCGCAATCTGCGGACTGACAGGCTGAGTTCGCTGGCCCTGGAGGGGAGAAGGGGGGACAAATTCATCGTTGTCCTGGCTCTACTTAAGATTGAGGAGATTCTGGGCAGGATCCGAGCGCAGCGGGTAATACTGGTTTCTGATCAGGAACTAGCATACTGTCTGGCGGTCAAGGTCAGTGAAAGATTCAAGCTTCCGGTATCCCTCCAGACTGTCCATCCGGCTCAGCATGAATCCATGGCCCTGCGAATGCTGCATCAGGAAGGCTTGGCACTGTCATTGGCTGCTCTGAAACCGGCGAGATGGCAAGATGAGGATATTGTCATCGTGCTGGATGAAAGCTACGCTGGCTTAGCCAAGGGTAATGGTAATGGTTGGCGAATCAACCTGGCCGACAGCAGTCGGGGGCACGCCCCTGAACTGGAGATGCGGTTACAGCGACAGGGATTGGACCCTGCCCTGTGTAATCTGGCCCCCTTGATGGAGACATATTTATTACATAAGAAAAACCCCGGCCTGCCAGACATCATACCGACTATTGAAGAGAAAGGGGGGCGAATATGGGAATACTTCCTTGACAAGGAATGGGGCGGTCATTATAATACCATAAAAGGATTTTGAGCGAGAAAAATCTAAATTAATTGGACTCGGAAGCAAACAATGCTTCGCTTTTTTATTTTTGATTATTATGCAGTTAAGGAGAGATTTCATGTCGGAAAAAGAGGTTATCCTTACTCGAGAAGGTTTGCAAAAACTGGAGGACGAACTTGAGGTTCTTAAGTCGGTCAAGCGCAAAGAGGTTGCGGAACGGATCAAACAGGCCATTGAATTCGGGGACATCTCAGAGAGTTCGGAGTACGAAGACGCAAAAAACGAGCAGGCCTTTATCGAAGGAAGAATAATGACTCTGGAAAAGACGCTGCGTAAAGCCCGTCTGATAGAAGACGGCGACATTCAAACGGACCGTGTTTCCCTGGGTTCGCGGGTAATTTTGCGAGATGTTGAGACCGGGCGGGAGATATCCTTTACCATCGTGGCATCGGCTGAGACCAATCCCAAGGACCGTAAGATCTCGGATGAGTCCCCGGTAGGCCGAGCAATCATAGGTAAATCTATTGGCT
>JBLNCH010000085.1:0-3696 GCA_050260485.1 Bacillota bacterium
GCTCCTATGTTCCTCGCCTACATCCCCACAACTCGTTTTTCTTTGGGCGGGACTATTTCGCCATCCGTGGCGAAATAGTCCCGCCCTAGATTCAGAAAAACTTCGTTGGGGGATGTAACGGCTCATCACAACGTCGCTCACCCGCAAGCCGGCGAATATGCGGTTTTTGTACATTTAAAATATCATTAGCTCTCGTGCTGAGTTTTCACACAGCCTGACGTTCTTTTGCCTGTTACCTGATAAGGGCCTGCAGAATGGAGGCTATCTCTTCCCGGGTAGTGGCCTGGTTTAACCGGTTGCGGGCCTGAGCCGCACCGGGTATTCCTCTAATGTACCAGGCAAGATGTTTGCGCATTTCCGCTATCGTTCGGCTGGTGCCCTTCAGTTCCAGCATCAGATCAAAATGCCGGAGAGCGGTTTGCATGCGCTGATACGGAGTAGGCCCCGGGGGTACCTCGGCTCCATCCAACAGGGCTGCAGTTGCCGCGAACAGGAAGGGGTTACCCAGAGCTCCGCGGCCAATCATAACTGCATCACACCCAGTGAGCCTGATCATTTCCAGAGCGTCCCGGGCATCAAATATATCCCCGTTGCCGATAACCGGGATACTTAATGCAGCCTTGGCCTCCCGGATCGCGTTCCAGTCGGCCCTGCCGGAAAAGAACTGTTCACGAGTGCGGGGATGGAGAGTGATGGCCTTAACCCCCTCAGCTTCTGCTATCTTGCAGAGCTCCAGGAAATTGATACTGGTATCATCCCAGCCCTTTCTCATCTTAACCGTAACCGGAACCCTGACCGCGTTTACCACCGCCCGGATGACCTCCCGGGCCCGGGAAAGGTCTTTCATCAGGGCTGCTCCCTCTCCGTTTTTTACTATCTTCGGGGTGGGACAGCCCATGTTGATGTCGATGATGATCGCGCCTTTATCTTCGGCAATGGCTGCAGCCCGGGCCATATTCTGCGGCTGCCCTCCAAAGATCTGCACCACTGCCGGTATCGTCTCCTGTGACAGGTCGAGCATGGCCATGGTCTTGTGGTGGCCGTGGAGCAATGCCTGGTCACTGATCATCTCCGTGAAGTTTAAGCCGCATCCGAAGGACGCGGCCATGATTCTATAGGCTTTGTCGGTAACACCTGCCATAGGAGCGGATATTACCCGGTTTTTGAAGACATGATCCCCGATACGAAACCCCATATTTACCTCAAGGCTGGTTCTTTTCGTATATTATCCGCAAGCCATCCAGAGTGAGGAAGTGGTCCACCATCTGTATATATTCGGATTCCCCGGAAATGAGGTCGGCTATACCGCCGGTGGCGATGACTTTGAAGTCCCAGGGAACCTCTTCTTTGATCCTCCTGATGATGCCATCCACCTGTCCGACAAATCCATACAGGGCTCCTGATTGGATGCTTACCACCGTGTTTTTGCCGATCACGCTTTTGGGCTTTTCCAGTTCCACCCGGGGCAGTTTTGCCGTCCTCTGAAACAATGCCTCCAGGGAGATTCCAATTCCGGGGGCAATAGCCCCTCCCAGGTACTCGTAATTCTCACTGACCACACAGAAGGTGGTGGCAGTTCCAAAGTCCACGATAATCAGGGGGCCGCCGTACTTCTCCAAGGCTGCTACCGCATTGACCACCCGGTCCGCACCTACCTCGCGGGGGTTTTCATATTTGATGGCCAGGCCGGTTTTGATCCCGGGTCCGATGACCAGAGCCTTGTTATTAAAATACTTGCCAATCATCCATTCCAATTCACTAACCAGGGGAGGTACTACCGATGAGATTATCGAGCCTCTGATCTGGTGGCGATCAATGCCTGCATGCTGAAAGAAGCCCAGCATCATCAGACCATACTCATCAGCCGTTCGCAACCGGTCAGTCCTCACCCGCCAGTGGGTCAGCAGGTCTTTGCCCTGAAAAACCCCGGCGACAATATTTGAATTGCCTACATCCAGTACCAGGATCACCAGTATCCCTCCCTCAGTCAAAATATTGTTTTAAGAGAATCTTTGTATAGTGACCTGCGGCAGTTAAAAAAAGTAAACCGCCGCAACACATAAATTCTAAATCTTAATAAGTCATTTCGGTAAAAGCACCTAGCTCAGATTCAGGCTTTTGCGAACCTGATAGCTGATAAAGGCCGCTGCTGATGCCTTAACCAGGTCCAGGCCGACGAAAGGTATGAAGCCGATTTTTATAATATAACCCACATCAACCGCCTGGCCCATATAGAATTTGAGTATTATAAAAAGGTAAGGCAACCCAATCAGATACATAACCACGATTCCGAAAACAATTGATATAACGTGGGCGGTCAGGGTGTTGCCCCAGCGCTCCAGACAGAAGGCCACCGTCCAGGCAACCAGGATAAACCCCAGCAGAAAGCCGAACGTCGGCATCAAAAAATAGCCGGGACCTCCATACGGTGGGCTGGCAAATACCGGTAATCCAATTAATCCCAACAGTATGTACGCCAATATGCTGAGAACAGCAGCACGTCGGTTCAGAACCCCGCCGGCCAGAAAGACCAGCAGAGGCTGCAGGCTATAAGGGACCACCGCCACCGGAAGGAACCTGGTTAATATCGCCGAAGCCGCAATCAAAGCGGTAAATACGGCGGCATAGGCTAAGTCACGGGTTTTAGGGGTGATAGGGGTTCACCTCCCATAAGGATTCGGTGTAATAACGAGCGCAGGAAATGCTGCCAGTGTGTCAAGAGAACCGTCCCTTACCGCACACTTATGATGTCAAAGCTGATGTCGAGGGCTACGGCGGAGTGGGTGAGGGCTCCCATGGAAATCAGGTCAACCCCGGTCTTGGCGATTTCCACTAGGTTATCCTGGGTAATCCCACCGGAGGCCTCCAGGATGGCGCGTCCCCCGGTTATGCGGACCGCTTCTTTCATAATCTCCGGATCCATGTTATCCAGCAGAATCACGTCCGCTCCGGCCGCCAGGGCCTCGCGCAGCTGCTCCAGGTTTTCTACTTCCACCTCGATCCTGGTCAGGTGAGATATGTTGTGCTTAATGGTATGAACAGCCTCAGCAATGCCGCCCGCGGCGCGGATATGATTGTCCTTGATCAGTACTCCATCGAAGAGCCCGAAGCGGTGGTTGTGACCCCCACCAACCCGGACGGCGTATTTTTCCAGAATCCTGAGTCCGGGAATGGTTTTACGAGTATCGACTATTTTCACCGGGAAATGGCGCACCCTATCCACCAGGTCGTAGGTCTTGGTAGCTATACCTGACATGTGCTGGAGAAAGTTGAGGGCAACCCGTTCACCGGTCAACAGGGTCCGTGTCTTACCGGATATCCGGGCAATCTCTTCCCCTTCCAGAACCTGTTCCCCATCGTCCTTCAATACGGTGAAGACGATTTCCGGATCAAGCAGTTGAAATACCCGCTCAGCCACCTGAATTCCGGCCACGATCCCCTCCTGTTTGACATAGAAAACCCCCTGTGATTGATGATCGGGTGGAATTAAATTGTCAGTGGTTATGTCTCGATGGCCAATGTCCTCATTCAGGGCTTGCCGGATGATCCTGTCGATCTGCATCCAGTTCATTAGGCACCCTCCCTTAATAAACTAAGCTATACTTCCAATATCACTTGTTTTCTCACGATTTCATTTTGATTACGGACAGCCCATCTCTTGTTTGTTACATCTATGTGTAATTATGGATGATGGTG
>JBLNCH010000086.1:0-3453 GCA_050260485.1 Bacillota bacterium
GCGGGACTAAACACAAAGCAATTGTTATATAGCTCCAAACCCCCATGACCAAACATCTCCTCGGCCACCGATTGAAAAAGTGTCTTCTCCATATAAAGAACCAAAGCCTTGAAATCGACGATCCCGGTGTCTTCAACTCTATGAGCCTGCATGGGATTACAGGGGAAAACCATCATTTCTCTCAACGAATACAGCTTACTCCCTGTTCTGATGACCGGAGCGTGACGCAGGGGGATCAGAAAATGGAATTGATCACATGCGCATTCCCCGAATGTCAAAAATGAGGTTTCAATGACCGCCAGACTTGGACTCGCGTGTATTTGCGATTGAAGCATTTGTGGGTCAGGAAAAGTTGGCTCGATGGTCACCAGCAAATGATCCATAATTTCACTCGCTAACAAAAATATCCAGATATCACCTATTTCTATTCTAAGATATGTTGCACAAGCTGAAAAGTATCCCAAATCCGGGGTTGTTTGTGCTAGAACATGGGTAATTCTTGCAGATAAACAATATCTGTGCTTTTGGCGGCATCCCCTTCAGCCAGGATGGCTGCTTTGGCAACCACCTGCCCACCGGCTTTTTCGATCAGTCTGGCTGCAGCGTTAACTGATTCCCCGGTGCTGATCACATCATCCACGATTGCCACCCGGCGTTTCCTGATCTGATTCATGATCAGTCAGGATACCAGCCGCTATATAAGCCTGCAGGTCATCACCCACCAGCTCAGGGCAGTGCCCGTCAATACGCAGATTCTGCTCTTGTCCCCAGGCTAATATCGACATGATTTCAGGGTTCGCGCTCCAAGTTTATGATCAACAAGATAGTTAATCGCCAAAATGACAGACTGTACCGGGATTGCGAAAAAGCGTTCCTTAAGAAGTCTCAATAAAGACCTGGAATCAGGTTGCAGGGAAACTTTCAGGAAATTATAGTTGGTAGCGAGGGGGTGTAAAAGCTGATATAATGTGCATGATTAAAGAGATTTGAGTGTACAGCCTCACTCGCTGGTCAACAAACGATTTCATCATTACATAAAGCATAATTGCGCCCAAAGAGGCAGGGTTATGCTTTTTTCCTTGACTGGAATTGGTTCATATGTTGTTCATTAACCCGACAGCTTGGTGGGTATCTTCATGTATTACAAGACTGTTAAATCTACCGCAGAGAGGTTAGGCCCAATATGAAAATACTTGACGTAATGACGCCCCATCCGATAACCATTAACCCTGAAAACTCAATAAAAGAAGTCGCGGCCATATTCCTGGAGCACGGTATCGATGGTGCCCCGGTTGTTGACGAAACAGGCAGGCTTCTCGGTCTGATTACCAAAAAGCATCTATATAGAGCAATTGTTAACGATCAGCATTTAAGCCGGCCGGTAAGAGAGATAATGACTGTAGATGTAAACACCCTGGATGATGATACACCGGTAGAAGTAATTCATGACCTGAACTTTGGAAGGTTCCCCGTGCTTAATAACGGCAGGGTAACGGGAATGTTTACGAAATCTGATGCAAAGAGAGTATACACTCAGGAACTTACGGAGATGAAAAACCGGCTGCAGGCAGTAGTGGATGCGGCCTATAATTCTATTGTCAGTATAGATGAAGACGGAATAATCAGGATTTTCAACCGGGCAGCCGAAGAATTATTCGGCCTGAAAAAAGAGGACGTGATCGGAGCCAGGTATACAGAGGCATTCCCTAAAGGTGCATTGACCGATGTTTTGGAATCAGGGTCGGTTGTGAGCGAAAAGATGGTTTACAACGATAAGACCATTCTCAGCAATCGTACCCCCATACTGAAAGAGGATGGCAGTATCGGCGGAGCCGTCGCCGTGGCGCAGGACATATCCGATTTGGAGAATATCTCCCGGGAACTTTCGCGAACTAAAGAAACTAAAGAGTGGATGGACCACCTTTTGGGTGAATCATTGGACAGCTTTTTTGTTGCGGATAAGAACGGGGTAGTCCTTAACGTTAACAAGGCCTATACCCGTATGACCGGACACAAAGCGGAGGACATAATCGGCAGATCAATGTATGAGCTGGTTGAGAAGGGCTATTATCGCCGGGCAGCAACCTTGATGGTTTTGGAGAGCGGCCAGCCGGTTATGTATAAGGAAAGGACTTCGACGGGAAGAGTGGCTTTATATACCGGTCTTCCGATATACGACGAGAAGGGCGAACTGAGAAACGTCCTGGTAAACATTAAGGACATCACCGATCTGGAAACGGTATCCGGTGAACTGGAAAAGACCCAGGAATTAAAAGACGAATTGGATAAGGTTATTCAGGCTTCTTTTGACGGTATCTGCGAGACTGATGCTCACGGCAAAATATTGATAGTCAATGATGCCTATGCGCGCATCACCGGTAAGAGCAGAGAAGAACTGATAGGCAAAGACGTGCAGCGCATGGTTAGCGATGGATACTATGACCATTCTGTTGCCTCGATGGTGATAGAACAAGGTAAACCGGTGACCATTGAGCAAAGACTTAAATTCGGGAGAAAGGTTTTGGTAACCGGGAACCCCGTTTTTAACGACCGGAATGAATTGGTCAGGGTTATTATCAACGCGCGGGATTTGACAGAATTGGAACAGCTGCGCCAGGAAGTGGAGCAGGCGCAGCAACTTAGCCGCCACTATAAAGAAGAATTGGAAAAAATGAGATTGCTGGAAGAGAGCAGTATTGTAGTAGAATCCCAGGCATCGAAGGATCTTTTTGATCTGATTCTGCGGGTCAGCAGGGTTGACTCCACCGTATTGATTCAAGGGGAGTCCGGTGTCGGCAAAGAGGTTATCGCCAGAGAACTGCATAAACACAGCCCGAGGTGTAATCAACCACTGATCAAGGTCAACTGTGCCGCCATCCCGGAAACGCTGCTGGAATCCGAGCTGTTCGGATATGAAGCAGGTGCCTTTACCGGAGCCAGTAAAGGCGGTAAGGCCGGGCTGTTCGAGTTGGCCAATAAAGGGACCCTGTTCCTGGACGAGGTGGGCGAAATCCCCCTGCACCTCCAGGCCAAGCTGTTAAGAGTCCTCCAGGACAATGAGTTCACCAAAGTAGGAGGATCAGAACCGGTCAAAGTCGATGTTAGAGTTATTGCCGCCACCAATCGAGACTTAAACAGGATGGTGGCCGAAGGCAAGTTCAGAGAGGATTTGTTTTACCGGCTGAATGTAATCCCGATTTATGTTCCGGCACTCCGGGAAAGAAAAGAAGAAATTGCGGCCCTGGTAAGGCAATTCTTAACGATATTTAACGACAAGTATGGTTTTAACAAGACCGTAACCGCCTCGGCATTAGGAGTACTGATGGATTATGATTGGCCTGGGAACATCAGGGAACTACGCAATGTAATTGAAAGAGCAGTTGTTACCAGTCCTCACTCGGTAATTGATGATTTTAGCTTTTTGAATCACGTTAAACAAAACAATAATCAAGG
>JBLNCH010000087.1:0-5154 GCA_050260485.1 Bacillota bacterium
GGACAGATGGTGAGTAAAGAAGCAGGGGCATAACCCCTGCTTCCTTCAACCCTGGTTGTGCCTGTCTGTGTCAATCACCCTTTAGAAAATGATCCATCAACAGATGGCCCTGGGGAAAAACATTCTCACTCTGCCGTGCCATTTCTTCACTATAGCTTTCCGCCCCTTTGAACTGCCGGTAGCTGCGATAGATAAGATAAGGCACCTCTTCTGCCGTGTGGGTACGCTTGCTGATGGGGGTTGGGTGATCGGGCATAAGCAGTATCTTATAATCGCCCTGGCCCTCAAGCCCCCGGAGCACCTCACCAACCACCTTTTCATCGATCTCCTCAATGGCCCTGATCTTGGTGTCCAGTTCACCCCGGTGACCGGCCTCATCAGGGGCTTCAATATGAATATAGACAAAATCCTGGCCATTGCGGAGTTCCTCCAAAGCCGCCCGGGCCTTTCCCCGGAAATCTGTAGTTATGTTGCCGGTGGCTCCAGGAACGCTAACCACCCTCAGCCCGGCACAGATGCCCAGACCTTTGGTAAGGTCAACGGCAGAGATAACCGACCCTTTAAGGTGGTACTTATCAGCGAACAGCGGCAGGGACGGTTTCTTTCCCTGACCCCAGAACCAAAGATGGGTGGCGGGTTTAAGACCCCGCCTAATCCGGGCTTTATTCACTTCATGATCAGCCAGCAACTGCCCGCTGGCCTCCATCAGCCTGGCAAGATACTCGGACCCATCGCCCTTAGGAAGGTAGTCCCTTATCGTCAATCCGTGGATGTCATGCGGTGGGGTCAGGTCCACCGTTTGGGGTCCACCATGCCATACTGCCAGCTGGCGGTAGCTGATGCCCGTGTAGAACTTGAGAGCATCGCTGTCGAACTTTTCTGCAACGGCCTTCATTAACACTGACGATTCCGCAGTAGATATCTCATCCGAACTGTAATCAACCATCGATTTGTCAGCAAACACCGGGTCAGGTGAGAGGGTTACCAGGTTACAGCGGAAAGCTACATCGTCCGGAGCCAGGTCAATGCCCATGCTCAGAGCTTCGAATGGTGAGCGGCCCGTATAATAAAGGGCTGGATTATATCCCATTACCGACAGGTTAGCCACGTCACTGCCGGGGTGGAATCCGTCCGGTACGGTCTTGACCATACCCAATTCGGCACCCCGGGCCAGGAGATCCATATTGGGGGTTTTTGCGTACTGCAGGGGGGTAATGTTACCCAGTTCACTGATTGGGTAATCTGCCATACCATCCCCTATAATTACTATATATTTCATCTGTCTCTTGACTCCTTGCCTTCTGATTTTGAGAGGCTTTACCACCCTGTTACCTTAAGTTAGCAGAGCGGGCCCAGACATTCAAGGCCTTTGCTTAAACAACGGGAGAAGCCTGCAAAAGCCTGGATAGGGTAACAACCGCATACCCCATGTCCTTGAGGCCGCGCAGAATAACGGGAAGTGCAGTTGTGGTCGAACTCGTAACTTCATGCAGAATTACAATTGATCCCGGCTTAACTGCGGAAAGAACCCTGCTTATCACCTGGTTGGCGGAAGCATTATAATCCCGGGGATCAACTGACCATAATACATTGTAGAGAAACCCTAATGAATCGGCAACCGCAAGCACCATATTATTGTAGGCTCTAAAGGTAGGACGGAAATAGGGCCAGAACGTGCCGGTCTGTTGCTCAATCAGCTTCTTGGTATGGCTTAACTGGCTGTATACCTGAGAACGGCTGAGTTGGGTGAGGTCCACATGATCATAACTGTGAGCACCTATCTCGTGGCCCGCAGAGGCAATTCGGGTTACTAAATCAGGATAGTTTTGTGCCAGGGAACCCAAAACAAACCATGTGCCAAACGAATCATAGCTAGATAAAGTCTCTAATGCCCCCGGAGTAAACACTGGATGCGGTCCATCATCGAATGTTAAGGCCACCAACTTCTCAGTGGCAGGTACCTGAGAAACTGTCGCGATACTCATAAACGCACCTCCATAGGGTAATCTATGCTGCAGTCCTGCAAAGGTGCGCACAAAAAAATGATGCAAGGGGTCAGACCCCTTGCATCATTTGCATCATTTTTAGAAGTAGTTGATCTTCATGGCTTCCCGGACCTCTTCCAGGGTTCGGGATGTGACCTCTTTTGCTCTGGCGGTGCCGTCATGGAGGATGTCCCAGATTATATCGGGGCGGCTCTCCAGTCCTGCTCTCCGCGCTCGCATGGGTTCAAGCAGGGTGTTAATAGATTCCGCCAGTTTCATCTTGCAGGCGACACAGCCAATCTTTCCGCCTTCACATTCCTCGCGGATCAAGGGATCCTGATCCTTGGAGAACACCTGGTGATAACTGTACACCGAGCAGATATCGGGGTGTCCTGGATCAGTCTTTCTGATGCGTTCCGGGTCGGTTATGGCGTTCTTCACCCGTTGCTGTACATCTTCGGGGGAATCCGCGAGGAAAATCGCATTATTCAGGCTCTTGCTCATCTTGGCGGTACCGTCCAAACCGGTGAGGCGGGGGACTTCCCCGATCAGGGCTTCGGGTTCAACCAGCACCGGTTTGTACAGTGAGTTAAAGCGTCTCACTATCTTGCGGGTCAACTCGATATGGGGGATCTGGTCTTCACCAACCGGGACCAGGTGCGCCTTGAAGGCACATATATCGGCTGTCTGGCTGACTGGATAACCCAGGAAACCGTACGGCATATCCTTGAAACCGTGCTGGGCAGCTTCGGATTTGATGGTCGGGTTGTGACGGAGGACATTAACCGGGACAATCAGTCCCAGGTACATTGCCAGTTCGTGAATGGCCGGCACCTGTGATTGAATAAAGATGGTGCAGATATTGGGGTCCAGCCCGGCTGCCAGGTAATCAAGCGTGATATTGAAAATATCCTGTTTCAGGTTTTCTGGCCGGTCAAAATTGGTGGTCAACGCCTGGACATCAGCAATGATAATGTAGGTATCATATTCACGCTGCAGTTTGACCCGGTTCAAGAGGCTGCCAACATAGTGGCCCAGGTGGAGTTTACCGGTGGGTCTGTCTCCAGTAAGGATTATCTTTTTCGTCATACCAGTGGACTCCTTTCTAAAAAACTCCCGCCCGGGTTGGGGACGGGAGGTTCCAACTTAATAATCATGCGCAGAATAATCCGCAAGTATTATACCACAACACCCCGCATGTTAAGGCAAGAATCCACCCGGGCGGGAACCGCACTTCAGCTGGCCGACCCGATTCGGGCAAACTGCCTATGCTCGTTTTGGGTGCCGCAACAATATAGTATTAAAATGCCGATCAAATTCCCGGCAGTGTGCCACCTGGTGTTCGGGGTCGCACCACAAAGCCGGTGTTAAGAAGCAAACCGAATATTCGCGTCATACCCGGTCCCTTAACACGGATGCACGGGATTCTTGACTAATATTGACAGGTGGGATAGGGTATTTAAGAGACGTTATAGGGGGTGTCCACCTTAAGTATTAATGTTTACTGGTTATTAGGCATGGCGGTGCTGTTTAATGCACTGGCCAATATTGTGATTAAATGGGCCATGCAAGGAAAATCCGTGCTGTTTGCCGAAGGGTTGGGGACGACAGTGAAAAACCTGGCTGCCAACTACTGGCTGTGGGGCGGCATCATCCTGTTTGGCTTGGCCTTTATCCTATACAGCCTGGTCCTGGCCAGGATCAACCTCAGTATTGCTTATCCGGTAATGACCAGCCTGGGATTGGTTATTATAACCCTGGTATCAATCCTGGTTTTTAAGGAGGTTATAACCGGCCTTCAGGCAGGGGGACTGTTGTTGATAATTATCGGGGTATGGCTGGTCTCTTTCGGGAATTGAGGAGGACGACATGAACGGTAAGGTGGCGGTCATCAAGACCAGACAGGAAACAGTTCTTGAAGATATAGAAAAGGTCATGAAAATGGCCGGTTTTGAGGATGTGCTGGACAGGAACGCCACCACCATCCTCAAGGACAATATTTCCTGGCATTTTCCGATGCCAGGAGCCAATACTACCCCCTGGCAGCTGGAGGGGGTTACCCGGGCTCTTTTGGAAAACGGTTACCACGATTTGGTGGCGGTGGAGAACAAGACGGTTGTAACCCGCCCGGAGAAGTGAAGGTATCTTAACAAGTTTGACCGTGTGTATAAAAAGTACGACATACCTATCCTGCTGAATTTCGAAGACCACGACATGAGATGGGTCAGATACCAGCCCAAAGCCCGCATGCGGGTGTTAAACCACATCTATCCTGAAGGGATATATATCCCCGATTATTTTATGGGGAAGAATATTGTGCAGTTGCCGACCATGAAATGTCATATCTATACCACTACTACCGGGGCTATGAAAAACGCTTTCGGGGGACTCCTGAACACCAGGCGGCACTATACCCACAGTTGGATCCATGAGACCCTGGTGGACCTCCTGAAGATTCAGTATGAGATACATACCGGGATCTTTGCGGTGATGGATGGAACTACTGCCGGCAACGGCCCGGGACCACGTACCCTGAAACCGGTTACTGCAAACTACCTGCTGGCCAGCGCCGATCAGGTGGCTATTGATGCGGTCTCTGCCAAAATGATGGGGTTCGATCCCATGAGCCTTCCATATATTAGGTTGGCCCATGAAGAGGGCCTGGGGATTGGCAGACCGGAAGAGATCACGGTAGTAGGTGAGGATATCTCGGGGGTTAATATGAAGTTTAAAGTAGGAGACAACCTGGCCAGTACCGCCGGGGATATCCTGTGGTTTGGCCCCTTGAAGAGGTTCCAGAGGTTATTCTTCCATACCCCTTTGGTCGGTCTGTTCGTTTGGGCATCTGACGCTTATCATGATAAGGTGTGGTGGAATACCAGAGGAATAAAAACATACCGGCACTGGCTGAAAAACTCACCCTGGGGACAGCTGTTTGACCGGTACTGAGTAGGAGGCTTGGTGTTTGAGCAGCTTTCTGGAAAGATTAAACCAATTGTTGAAGACCCAGCACCGGGTGACGCGACCGCTGTTTTTTCGTCTCCTGCCCCTGCTGGTTTTTGGATTCATCTGCGCGTTTGCTTTCTATCACAGCCTCCACCTCTTTCAGTACCAGGACTTCTATTCCTGGACTTTTCTCTTCATTTATCTTGGCCTGGGTTTTATCGCA